>NZ_PZKQ01000005.1:0-105895 GCF_003046645.1 Escherichia sp. MOD1-EC6475
TTCACGCCGCATCCGGCCTACAATGTCTGACTCGCCCTAAAACTTATTTAAATCCTTTCTGCTGCTTTATCAGCTCATACGCCTGCTGAATTTCCTGCGCTTTTTGCTTCGCCATCTCCATCATCTCTGGCGGTAAACCTTTCGCTACCAACTTATCGGGATGGTGTTCACTCATCAGCTTACGGTAGGCACGTTTAATGGTGGTTGCATCATCCGTCGGCTTCACGCCCAGCACGTTACAGGCATCTTCCAGCGTCGGGCCACGCTGCGCTTGCTGCCAGTTACCACCGCCAGACTGCTGCTGATAACCGCCGCCAAATTGCGCTCCGCCCTGCATCATGCGCAGAAACTGGTCAAACTGGGCGCGGGAGATCCCCAACTCTTCAGCAATCACATACAACACCGCCCGTTCGTTTGGATGCAGTGAACCATCGGCAAATGCTGCCTGAATCTGGATCTCCAGAAACATACGAATTAAGTCAAAACGACCAAAGCAGACACTGCGAAACTGACGCATCTTTTCGCGCAGCGGGTAATTGTCTGATTTTCCCACCCGGAATGCATTTTGCGCCGCAGTACGGGAAGCACCGTGTAAATTCATCCGATCCATGAGCAATGTGGCAATATGAATATCAGCCTCAGTAACACGTCCTTTGGATTTGGTTAAATGCCCCATCACTTCAAAAGTGGTGGCAAAAAACAGCGCCTGACGCTCACGCTGGTTGGCGAACCACGCCATTTTGCGGCTGCGGGCTTTATCAAACATATGGCCGATTAACAGACCTAATACAACGCCCCAAAAGCCGCCGCCCATCAGTAAGGCCACGGCCACGCCAATGATTTTTCCCCAATACTGCATATATTCCCCAAATCGACACACGGATATCAGGGCTATCTCCCACAATATAAAGGTGCTTTTACCGTTTTCCGGCTGCGGTCAATTGTGGGACATCGCCTATAATTTGCATTATCATACCTGTCATTCAATGCCGTGCCTAACACCACTGACGCTATTCGGACAGGATTAACACTAGCGTAGAGATGACGAGTACGTTAGTCTCTGACCGTTTGTCACGCGCAACGTTACCGATGATGGAACAATAAAATCAACGTATGAAAAAACGTATCCCCACTCTCCTGGCCACCATGATTGCCACCGCCCTTTATAGTCAACAGGGACTGGCAGCCGACCTCGCCTCACAGTGTATGTTGGGCGTGCCAAGCTATGACCGTCCTCTGGTACAGGGCGATACTAACGACTTACCCGTGACGATTAATGCTGACCACGCAAAGGGGAATTACCCCGATGACGCCGTGTTTACTGGCAGCGTAGATATCATGCAGGGTAACAGCCGTCTGCAGGCCGACGAAGTGCAGCTCCATCAAAAAGAGGCACCAGGACAACCGGAGCCGATACGTACTGTTGATGCGCTCGGTAATGTCCATTACGACGATAACCAGGTGATCCTCAAAGGGCCGAAAGGCTGGGCGAATCTGAACACCAAAGATACCAACGTCTGGGAAGGTGATTACCAGATGGTGGGTCGCCAGGGTCGTGGTAAAGCGGACCTGATGAAACAACGTGGCGAAAACCGCTACACCATTCTGGATAACGGTAGCTTTACTTCCTGTTTGCCAGGTTCTGATACCTGGAGCGTGGTAGGTAGCGAAATTATTCATGACCGCGAAGAACAAGTTGCGGAGATCTGGAACGCCCGCTTTAAGGTGGGTCCGGTTCCGATCTTTTACAGCCCGTATTTGCAATTGCCGGTGGGTGATAAACGCCGTTCTGGTTTCTTGATCCCGAACGCCAAATACACCACCACCAACTACTTTGAGTTCTATCTGCCATATTACTGGAACATCGCGCCAAATATGGATGCCACCATCACGCCGCATTATATGCATCGTCGTGGCAACATCATGTGGGAGAACGAATTCCGTTATCTCACCCAGGCAGGCGCAGGCTTGATGGAACTGGATTATCTGCCTTCGGATAAAGTCTATGAAGATGAACATCCAGAAGATAGCAATTCACGCCGTTGGTTGTTCTACTGGCAACACTCCGGAGTGATGGACCAGGTTTGGCGCTTTAACATCGACTACACCAAAGTCAGCGACCCGACCTATTTCAACGATTTTGATAATAAATATGGTTCCAGTACCGATGGTTACGCAACGCAAAAATTCAGCGTTGGCTATGCGGTGCAGAACTTTGACGCTACGCTTTCAACCAAACAATTCCAGGTCTTTGACGATAACAGTGGCAACAGCTACGCCGCTGAACCGCAGTTAGACGTCAACTACTACCATAACGATCTCGGTCCGTTTGATACCCGCATCTATGGTCAGGCTGTGCATTTTGTAAATACCAATAGCAATATGCCAGAAGCCACACGTCTGCACCTTGAACCGACGATTAATCTCCCGTTGTCGAATAACTGGGGTAGTCTGAATACCGAAGCCAAACTGATGGCGACGCACTATCAGCAGACCAATCTTGACTGGTATAACAGCAATCCGCAAAACAATAAGTTGGCAGATTCTGTTAACCGTGTAATGCCGCAATTTAAAGTTGACGGCAAAATGGTCTTCGAGCGCGATATGGAGATGCTGGCACCGGGTTACACCCAGACGCTGGAACCGCGCGCACAATATTTGTATGTGCCGTATCGCGATCAGAGCGATATCTACAACTACGACTCGTCTCTGCTGCAATCTGACTACTCTGGCCTCTTCCGGGATCGGACTTACGGTGGTCTTGACCGTATTGCTTCTGCTAACCAGGTGACGACCGGTGTCACAACTCGCGTATATGATGACGCAGCCGTTGAACGTTTTAATATTTCCGTTGGTCAAATCTACTATTTCACGGAGTCTCGCACTGGCGATGACAACATAACATGGGAGAATGACGACAAAACGGGATCACTGGTGTGGGCAGGCGACACCTACTGGCGCATTTCCGAACGTTGGGGACTGCGTGGCGGGATTCAGTACGACACTCGCCTGGATAACGTGGCGACCAGTAGTTCCAGCATTGAATATCGCCGGGATGAAGACCGTCTGGTACAGCTGAACTACCGTTACGCCAGCCCGGAATATATTCAGGCTACGCTGCCTAAGTACTATTCCACTGCCGAGCAGTACAAAAACGGTATTTCGCAGGTAGGCGCAGTCGCCAGCTGGCCAATCGCCGATCGTTGGTCAATTGTCGGGGCTTACTACTACGACACCAATGCGAACAAGCAAGCCGACTCTATGTTAGGCGTGCAATACAGCTCCTGCTGCTATGCGATTCGCGTCGGTTACGAGCGGAAGCTGAACGGTTGGGATAACGATAAACAACATGCGGTATATGACAACGCAATCGGCTTTAACATCGAACTTCGCGGCCTGAGCTCTAACTACGGTCTGGGTACGCAAGAGATGCTGCGTTCGAACATTCTGCCGTATCAAAACTCTTTGTGATTTGTTGATTTACCACGTAATCCGCAGTGCGGTTAATTGAAATGGAAAAAGTATGAAGAACTGGAAAACGCTGCTTCTCGGTATCGCGATGATCGCGAATACCAGTTTCGCTGCCCCCCAGGTAGTCGATAAAGTCGCAGCCGTCGTCAATAACGGCGTCGTGCTGGAAAGCGACGTTGATGGATTAATGCAGTCGGTAAAAATGAATGCCGCCCAGGCAAGGCAGCAACTTCCTGATGACGCGACGCTGCGCCACCAAATCATGGAGCGTTTGATCATGGATCAAATCCTCTTGCAGATGGGGCAGAAAATGGGAGTGAAAATCTCCGATGAGCAGCTCGATCAGGCGATTGCCAATATTGCCAAACAGAACAATATGACGCTGGATCAGATGCGCAGCCGTCTGGCCTACGATGGTCTGAACTACAACACCTATCGTAACCAGATCCGCAAAGAGATGATTATCTCTGAAGTGCGTAACAACGAAGTGCGTCGTCGTATCACCATCCTGCCGCAGGAAGTTGAAGCTCTGGCGCAACAAGTCGGTAATCAAAACGATGCCAGCACTGAGCTGAACTTAAGCCACATCCTGATCCCGCTGCCGGAAAACCCGTCTTCTGAGCAGGTAAACGAAGCGGAAACGCAGGCGCGTGCCATTGTCGATCAGGCTCGTAACGGCGCTGATTTCGGTAAACTGGCGATCGCTCACTCTGCCGATCAGCAGGCGCTGAACGGCGGTCAGATGGGCTGGGGTCGTATTCAGGAACTGCCGGGAATTTTCGCCCAGGCGTTAAGCACGGCGAAGAAAGGCGATATTGTTGGTCCGATTCGTTCTGGCGTTGGCTTCCATATTCTGAAAGTTAACGACCTGCGCGGCGAAAGCAAAAATATCTCGGTGACCGAAGTTCATGCTCGCCATATTCTGCTGAAACCGTCGCCGATCATGACTGACGAACAGGCCCGCGTGAAACTGGAACAAATTGCAGCGGACATCAAGAGTGGTAAAACAACTTTTGCTGCCGCAGCGAAAGAGTTCTCTCAGGATCCTGGCTCTGCCAACCAGGGCGGCGATCTTGGCTGGGCAACGCCAGATATTTTCGATCCGGCCTTCCGTGACGCGTTGACCCGCCTGAATAAAGGTCAAATGAGTGCACCGGTTCACTCTTCATTCGGCTGGCATTTAATCGAACTGCTGGATACCCGTAATGTCGATAAAACCGACGCTGCGCAGAAAGATCGTGCTTATCGTATGCTGATGAACCGTAAGTTCTCGGAAGAAGCAGCAAGCTGGATGCAGGAACAACGCGCCAGCGCCTACGTTAAAATCCTGAGCAACTAATGGTTAAAACCCAACGTGTTGTGATCACTCCCGGCGAACCCGCCGGGATTGGCCCGGACTTAGTTGTCCAGCTTGCACAGCGTGAGTGGCCGGTCGAACTGGTTGTTTGTGCCGATGCCACTCTCCTTACCGACCGGGCAGCGATGCTCGGTTTGCCGCTTACTCTCCGCCCTTATTCCCCAGACTCCCCTGCACAACCGCAAACTGCGGGCACATTAACGCTACTTCCTGTCGCGCTACGATCACCTGTGACTGCGGGGCAATTAACGGTTGAAAATGGGCATTACGTGGTAGAGACGCTGGCGCGAGCGTGTGATGGCTGTCTGAACGGTGAATTTGCCGCACTGATTACCGGCCCCGTGCATAAAGGCGTCATTAACGACGCTGGTATTCCGTTTACCGGTCATACCGAGTTTTTCGAAGAACGCTCGCAGGCAAAAAAAGTCGTGATGATGCTGGCAACCGAAGAACTTCGCGTGGCGCTGGCAACGACGCATTTACCGCTACGTGATATCGCTGACGCCATCACCCCACCACTGCTGCATGAAGTCATTTCTATTTTGCATCACGATTTGCGGACCAAATTTGGTATTGCTGAGCCGCGCATTCTGGTCTGTGGACTGAATCCGCACGCGGGTGAAGGCGGTCATATGGGCACGGAAGAGATAGACACCATCATTCCGGTGCTCGACGAGTTACGGGCGCAGGGGATGAAACTCAACGGGCCTTTGCCTGCCGATACCCTGTTTCAGCCTAAATATCTCGACAACGCCGACGCGGTGCTGGCGATGTACCACGATCAGGGTCTTCCCGTGCTAAAATACCAGGGCTTCGGGCGCGGTGTGAACATTACGCTGGGCCTGCCCTTTATTCGCACATCGGTTGACCACGGCACCGCGCTGGAACTGGCGGGACGTGGCAAAGCCGATGTCGGCAGTTTTATTACGGCGCTTAATCTCGCCATCAAAATGATTGTTAATACCCAATGAATAAACGAGTCCACCAGGGCCACTTAGCCCGTAAACGCTTCGGGCAAAACTTTCTCAACGATCAGTTCGTGATCGACAGCATTGTTTCTGCCATTAACCCGCAGAAGGGTCAGGCGATGGTCGAAATCGGCCCCGGTCTGGCAGCGTTGACCGAGCCGGTCGGCGAACGTCTGGATCAACTGACGGTCATCGAACTTGACCGCGATCTGGCGGCACGTCTGCAAACGCATCCGTTCTTAGGCCCGAAACTGACGATTTATCAGCAGGATGCGATGACCTTTAACTTCGGTGAGCTGGCCGAGAAAATGGGGCAGCCGCTACGAGTTTTCGGTAACCTGCCGTATAACATCTCCACGCCGTTGATGTTCCATCTGTTTAGCTATACTGATGCCATTGCCGACATGCACTTTATGTTGCAAAAAGAGGTGGTGAATCGTCTGGTTGCAGGACCGAACAGCAAAGCGTATGGTCGATTAAGCGTCATGGCGCAATATTATTGCAACGTGATCCCGGTGCTGGAAGTACCGCCATCAGCCTTTACACCACCACCAAAAGTGGATTCCGCCGTCGTGCGCCTGGTTCCTCATGCAACGATGCCTTACCCGGTTAAAGATGTTCGCGTGTTAAGCCGTATCACCACCGAAGCCTTTAACCAGCGTCGTAAAACCATTCGTAACAGCCTCGGCAACCTGTTTAGCGTTGAGGTGTTAACGGGAATGGGCATCGACCCGGCGATGCGAGCGGAAAATATCTCTGTCGCGCAATATTGCCAGATGGCGAACTATCTGGCGGAGAACGCGTCTTTGCAGGAGAGTTAACGATGATCAATTCGCCCCGAGTGTGTATTCAGGTTCAAAGTGTTTACATTGAAGCGCAATCTTCACCTGATAATGAACGTTACGTTTTTTCTTATACCGTAACCATACGCAACCTGGGGCGAGCGCCAGTGCAGTTGTTGGGGCGTTACTGGCTGATCACCAATGGCAATGGCCGTGAAACCGAAGTCCAGGGCGAAGGAGTGGTTGGCGTCCAGCCACTTATCGCGCCTGGCGAAGAGTACCAGTACACCAGCGGTGCAATCATTGAAACCCCGCTGGGCACCATGCAGGGTCACTACGAAATGATCGATGAAAATGGCGTCCCTTTCAGCATCGACATTCCCGTATTCCGACTCGCCGTTCCCACACTCATTCATTAAAAGAATATGGCGACATACCTTATTGGCGACGTTCATGGTTGTTACGATGAACTGATCGCATTGCTGCATAAAGTAGAATTTACCCCTGGGAAAGATACCCTCTGGCTGACGGGCGATCTGGTCGCGCGCGGCCCGGGTTCGCTGGATGTTCTGCGCTATGTGAAATCCTTAGGTGACAGCGTACGTCTGGTGCTGGGCAATCACGATCTGCATCTGCTGGCGGTATTTGCCGGGATCAGCCGCAATAAACCGAAAGATCGCCTGACACCGCTGCTGGAAGCGCCGGATGCCGACGAGCTGCTTAACTGGCTGCGTCGCCAGCCTTTGCTGCAAATCGACGAAGAGAAAAAGCTGGTGATGGCCCACGCAGGGATCACGCCGCAGTGGGATCTGCAGACCGCCAAAGAGTGCGCACGCGATGTAGAAGCGGTGCTGTCGAGCGACTCCTATCCCTTCTTTCTCGACGCTATGTACGGCGATATGCCAAATAACTGGTCACCGGAATTGCGGGGGCTGGGAAGACTGCGTTTTATCACCAACGCCTTTACCCGTATGCGTTTTTGCTTCCCGAACGGTCAACTGGATATGTACAGCAAAGAATCGCCGGAAGAGGCCCCTGCCCCACTGAAACCGTGGTTTGCGATTCCTGGCCCTGTCGCTGAAGAATACAGCATCGCCTTTGGTCACTGGGCATCGCTGGAGGGCAAAGGTACGCCGGAAGGTATTTACGCGCTGGATACTGGCTGCTGCTGGGGTGGTACATTAACCTGCCTGCGCTGGGAAGATAAACAGTATTTTGTCCAGCCGTCGAACCGGCATAAGGATTTGGGCGAAGGAGAGGCGGTCGCGTCTTAAATCCCGTCGAGCATAAAATCTAATGCTCCTTTAATCAACGTTCGGTGCGCGCTGGCATCGCAAAATTTCGTTCCCAGCGCGTTAACTGGAACAGTGGCAGTCTCATGCGTCATGAGCACATATTCTTTGCCATCTACCAGTAAAAGGATTGGGTTAAGCCGTTCTGGTGGGCGAATACGGCTAAATCGTTCAATAGGTGTTAATGGAATAACGATACGGCGATTCATCTCACCAATAATGTCGCTGGTAACATCGATAACAAAGGGAAACGCGGCGTTCCTGCCGCGACTGCGGTATACCGTAAATTGCATCGCTAGAAGCTCCGGTACTCATCAGAGAAACATCCGGTTTCATCAGCCAATTGATTTAACGCAGCGATAGCTTCTGCGTTCTCTTCACGCCAACGTGTTGCTGCATGTTTTTTAAGTTCAGCATTGAGCGCAACCGTAAGGGTGGCGCTCATATTTAACCCTGCATCACGAGCGCGATTGACTAACTCACGGTCGACGGTGACGGTCACACTTTGTGTGGTACGTTTTGCAGTCATGATATCGTGCTCCTGTACAATTTATACGTCTAGTATACACGGATATCTGCACGTATCAGTGATGCCGGAATTCTAATATACAGAATTACCGCCGCTCCAGAATCTCAAAGCAATAGCTGTGAGAGTTCTGCACATCGGCGTCGTGGAATTCGCTGAATACCGATTCCCAGTCATCCGGCTCGTAATCCGGGAAATGGGTGTCGCCTTCCACTTCTGCGTCGATATGCGTCAGATACAGTTTTTGCGCTTTGGGCAGGAACTGCTCATAAACGCGACCACCGCCAATCACCATGATTTCTGGTACGTCACCACATGCCGCGATGGCTTCATCCACCGATTTCACCCACGTTACGCGATCGTCCGTACCCGGTTGACTGCTGAGGATAATATTTTTGCGTCCTGGCAGAGGACGACCGATGGATTCCCAGGTATGGCGGCCCATAATCACGGGTTTATTTAAAGTGTTGCGTTTAAACCAGGCGAGATCGGCAGGCAGGTTCCACGGCATGGCGTTTTCCATGCCGATAACGCGATCTACCGCTAACGCCGCAATCAGACTGATCATTGAGATTTCCCGATAAAAAAAATTGTCGCCACTATACGTAAAGCGTAAACCGTCGTCGACTGGTGCGAGGATGATGTTGAGGAAAATTTTATATTCTGCTGGCGAGTCCACGCTCTCCCCCTGGACTCGCCGCATTACAATGAAACAAAAACAAACAGTTAGCTGTAAAGTGTGATTTACGTCACTCTTTATTAGGATGAGGGTTTCGTTTCCGGTTCATCCGCCATGTTGCCGGTATGTTTACCTTCTTCGGTTCCCTGCCAGCCATGTCGTTGAATTAATGACAGATGTTCACGGTCTTCGGTAATGATCTCACTTAACATCGCGCTGGTGCGTTTATAGACTGCCGCGCGGGCTTTGGTGTCGTTTTCGCCCATTGCCATCTCTTCCACCATCTGAATATTAAAGCGGCGGAACACATCCGCGCGTTCTCGCGCTTCATATGGCCCAAGACCTAAACTTTCCAGCGCCAGCCGCCCTGTTTTCAGCGCGCCTTCGAAAGTTTCACGCTCCGGCTTTTCAACGCCAGCCTGGCGCAAACGAATGTAGTGATCGACATCGCGGGCGCGGGCAATAATCTGCAAATGGGGAAAATGCTCCTTCACCATCTCCGTCAGTTGCAGATTGGTTTGCGGATCGTCGATGGCGTTAATCAGCACTTCTGCTTTCGCCGCTCCGGCAGATTCCAGTAAATCCATCCGCGTGGCATCGCCGTAAAACACTTTCATGCCGAATTTGCGCAACGTTTCGATATGGTCAGGATCGTGATCGAGCACCACCATTTTTACCCCACTGGAGAGCAGTAAACGTCCGGTGATCTGCCCAAAACGTCCAAATCCGGCAACAATAACCCGTGGCTGTTCTTCGTCAATCTCATCGGCTTCACGCGCTTCTTCAGTAGAAGATTGCTCAAGGCGATTGAGGATCACCAGCAGAATCGGCGTTGCCGCCATCGACAGCGCCACCGCCAGGGTCAGCGATTTCGCCCACTCCGGCTCCAGCACATTTGCCATCTGCGCCGCACCAAACACCACAAAGGCAAACTCACTGCCCTGCCCTAACAGCACCGCAAACCAGCGACGCTGTTTATTCGGCACCTGCAACGGTCGGGCAATCAGCCACAACATGGCGATTTTGATGATGAGGAAACCAAGCAGCAAAATGACAATGCGTAATGGATTTTCAAGCAGCGTGCCAAAGTCTATCGACATGCCAACGCCAATGAAAAACAGCCCCAGCAGCAAACCTTTGAACGGTTCGATATCGCTTTCCAGCGCATGACGATATTCCGAGCTTGCCAGCAGTACGCCCGCCAGAAACGCGCCCATCGCCATCGACAAGCCAACCTCTTCCAGCAGCAAACCAAAGCCAAACACGAGGAATAACGCCACGGCACTGAATACTTCCCGCAAGCCAGAGCGGGCAACAAAACGCAGCGCCGGACGCGTGACATAGCGCCCCAGCAATACTACCAGCACCAGTGCGCCCGCCACTTTTAATGCCGAGAGAGCAAATGCGCCCATCGTCGTCGAGGCGCTGCTCGCCGCCAGTAGCGGGATCATCGCTACCAGCGGGATTGCGGCAATATCCTGGAACAGCAGTACCGCAAAGGCGCTGCGTCCCATCTGCGTCACCATTAGGTTACGCTCATTCATCGCCTGCATGGCTATCGCCGTAGAGGAGAGCGCCAGCGTCATGCCGATCAGTTCCGCTACCTGCCAGCGCAGCCCAAGTAACATGCAGAATAGCCCCAGCAGGCCGCCACAAATCACCATCTGCAACGCGCCACCACCGAACACCGCCGCACGCAGCTTCCACAGCCTTTGTGGGTCGAGTTCGAGGCCAATGATAAACAGCATCAGCACCACGCCGATTTCAGCAAAGTGCAGGATAGATTCGGCATCGGTCACCAGCCGCAGCCCCCACGGGCCAATAATACAACCCGCGATCAGGTAGCCAAGTACCGATCCCAGACCAAGACGTACCGCAATGGGGACAATCAGCGCCGCTGAACCGAGATAAATCAGCGCCTGAATCAGCGTATGACTATCCATGATGTGCCTCCTGCCATTCCAGCAGACGTTGCTTATAGTGACGCGCCTGCCCTTCGAGGGTTTCGTCGTCACAAATAAAGGTGCAGTGCATGGCAAACGGTGGCAGCCAGTTCAGCCCGCAGTAAATCGCCGTCGCCTGTAGCGGCTGCGACAGCACATCAAAGCCCGGATGATCGCCAATCTCAAAATGGCTTTCCCCGCCGCCGGTCGTCACCGCCCACAGCAAATGTTTGCCATGCAGCGCCGTACCGCCGTGACCGTAAGCCCAGCCGTGCGAGAGGACTTTATCGATCCAAAGTTTAAGGAGCGGTGGAATGCTGTACCACTGCATCGGGTGCTGCCAGACGATCAGATCGGCGCGAGACAGCGCCTCTTGCTCGGCGGCAATATCGATATTGAAGTCAGGATAGAGTTGATAAAGAGAGCGAATTTCGACGCCTTCCAGCGTCCTTGCCTGTTCAAGCATCCGTTTATTCGCATGGGAATGATGCGGATACGGATGCGCATAAATTATGAGGATCATAGTTATTAGCCCGCGTGTTTACGCCTTTGTTTTCCCACAAAATGTAGTCACATATTCACGCGGCTTATAGTCAATAATATTGATTCAGAAAAGAGAGAAATCTGAACAAATTACCCCATTCGCTGCCTGCGGATGGTCATATTGCTGGTCTGCGCCAGTGACATCCCACGGGTTTCCGGGGCAAACGCTACGGAAATCAACAAGCCAAACAGCGAGATCCCCGCCCCCATCAGCATCGTGTTACTGATACCGTAATTATTGATAAAGATCGGCAGCGCCCAAGTTGAAACAATGGTGCCAATCCGACTCAGAGACATAATCACCCCCACGGCAGAAGCGCGGATATCCGTCGGGAAGAGTTCATTAGGATAGAGCCACTGCAAATTACCCGGCCCGCCAGAGAAAAAGGCATACACCGCGAACGCCATCACCACCAGCCAAATCCCCATATCCGGGATCAGCCCCAAAACCGCCAGCGCCAGCGTCATCATGGCAAAGCTGCCAATCAACAATGGACGCCGTCCGGCAGTGTTTAGCCACAGCATCGGCGGAATACAGCCGAGCATAAAGAACAGGCTAATCACCACGTTCCCCAGTGCCGCGTTTTTGCCAACCCCCAATCCCAACAAACCAACGATTTGCGGGCCAAAGGTGTAAATGGCGAACATTGGGATCACCTGGCAGGTCCAGATGGCGGCAACAAACAGAACAAAAGGAAAATGGCGGCGATTAAACAGATCGCGAAAACGGGTTTGCTGTGGCTGCTCTTCATCGAAAGCCACCGGTTCGCCAAACAGTTTGATCATCATCTCTTCGCACTCTTTTACTCGCCCTTTGCGTAGCAGCCAGCGGGGAGATTCAGGCAGTTCGAATCGACCAATCAAAATCAACAAACACGGGATCGCCGCGCTACCCAACATCCAGCGCCAACCACCTTCCATATCATAAAGCCAGTAACCGACCAGATCGGCGCAGGTCGCGCCGACATACCACATGGCGGCGATAAAGCTGATGGAGAACGCCCGCTGACGGGTGCTGGAGAACTCGGTGATCATTGAGGTGGCGATGGGATAATCCGCGCCAATGACAATGCCGATGAGTACCCGCATCACCAGCAGTTCGACGGGGGATGAGACAAACATCGTCGCCACCGATATCACGCCGATGGCGATGATATCAATGAGGAACATTTTGCGCCGTCCGACTTTATCGGAGATATAGCCAAACAGCGATGTGCCAACGAACAGCCCGGCGAGCGTTCCCGCGCCCAGCAAGCCAATCCAGTCAGCGTCCAGTTTCAGTGCCGGAGTCAGTTGCTCCAACGCCACGCCAATCATTACCAGTACGTAACCATCCAGAAACGGACCACCGCTTCCCCACAGCAAAATGCGGCGGTGAATAGAGGAGAATTTGAGATCGTCAAAGTTTCTGGACGGTTGCATGGGTTATTCCTGTTTTTTTGCAATGAGAGTCAGTACGGCGTTACGTATCAAACCAACATCAGCCGTAACGGAACTCCACACCAAAGGTGCCGCGCGGGTATTCCCACTGTTCCAGCGCCGACCCCAGCCCCAGAATGCGACAGGTGCCGCACTCCAGACATCCGGCGTAATCGAAGCGCACACTGCCGTCATCCTGCTTCTTGTACAGACCTGCGGGGCACGCTTTCACCAGCAGCTCCAGCGCCTGTTTATCAGCATCGGCCTTCACAACAATGTGCGGATGCTCTTCATCGACATTGAATTTATTGACGCCCAGTTTGACGTCCACATTGACGGGAGAAGTCATAAAACGGTCACTCCTTTCATGCCATCCTTGATTAGATTGATGAAGCCCACTTTCTTACCGTGGCGGAGGATTTTCTTGCGCATCAGTTCCGGCGCGCTGCCGTCAATGGTGAACAGGTCACGCGCCACGCCCACCGCCAGTTCCGGGTAGCCGCTAAACATGCGTGGGTTATCAAGGAACGCCGGTAGTTTTTGGTACATGCGCATATCGCGCAGCGGGCCACTCTCAAGATGCTGACGATATTCCGCCAGTTTTTGCTTACTGAAATCGTCGCTTTTCATCGCTGAAAGCACAGTTTTTGCTGCTGCTTCCCCGGCGGCAATCGCCAGATCCATACCGCGAATGGTAAAACCGAGGTTCATACACATTCCGGCGGCATCACCCGCAATCAATACGCCGTCACCAACCAACTCCGGCAGCATGTTGATGCCTGCTTCCGGCACTACGTGAGCGGAATATTCCACCAGCTTGCCGCCCGCAATCAGCGGTGCAACTGCCGGATGCTGTTTGAAATCTTCCAGCATTTGCGGCACCGATTTTTTCGCGTCATGCAGATGATGGAGACCACAAACCAGCCCCAGCGACAGAGTGTTTTCATTGGTATAAAGGAAGCCACCGCCCATCAGGCCATCAGTGGGGGAACCCGCAAACAGGCAAGCCGCGCCCTGATTACCCTGCAACTGAAAACGGTCTTCGATAACCGACTTCGGTAACTCGATCAGTTCCTTCACGCCAACCGCCACATCCGTCGGTTTAACGCGTTTTGCCATCCCCAGCTTTTCGGCAAGGATGGAGTTCACCCCGTCAGCAAGGATCACCGTTTTTGCTTCAATCACATCGCCATCGGCTTCTACGCCGACAACTTTGCCATCGCGCTGTACGAGGTTATCGACGCGGATCCCGGTAATTAACTGCGCGCCCGCTTCTTCAGCCTGCTCCATCAGCCAGGCATCAAATTTACTGCGCAAAACGGAGTAAGAACGCTGGGATGGCGAGGTTTCGTCGCCATTGCAGTAGTCCATGGTCATCGCTGACTTTTCCGTCATAAACGCGAGTTTTTCATGGGTGATCAGGCGTTCTACGGGGGCGGAGTCGGCGAAACCAGGAATAATGTGTTCCAGACTGTGGGCATAGAGACGCCCACCGGTGACGTTCTTGGCACCTGCGGAATTGCCACGCTCGATAACTAACACTTGCGCCCCTTCGCGGGCGAGCACCAGTGCGGCAACCGAACCGGCAAGCCCTGCACCGACGATGATGGCGTCAAAGATATCTTCGGACATAAGAACTCCCTGTCAGCGGCAGAGCCGAAATACAGCCCTGCCTGAGTGGATCAACGCGCTAAAGCTGCGGTCAGCGCCGGAAGGATCTTCACGGCGTCGCCAACAATGCCGTAATCCGCGTACTGGAAGATCGGCGCATTTTTATCTTTATTGATGGCGAAAATGGTTTGCGACGCGTTAGCGCCAACCATGTGCTGGATCTGCCCGGAGATCCCCACAGCCAGGTACAGTTCAGGTTTCAGCATCAGGTTGGAGATACCGACATAGCGTTCGTGCTCCATCCATTTTTCGTTTTCTGCCACCGGACGAGAACAGGCCAACTCCGCACCTATCGCCTTGCAAAGCTGTTCTGCCAGCGCAATGTTCTCTTTGCTGCCAATACCGCGACCGACGCTGACCACCAGGCGGGCTTTGTCGAGATCGACGCTGTTGCTCTGGCGCGCCTGGGTTGCCGTGCGGGTAATCGCCACAGCCGGAGCCTGCCACTCCACGGTATGCGTTTCGCCAGTACGTGACGCGTCTGGCTGAGCCGCATCGAACGTGCCGCTGCTGATGGTCAGTACCGCATACGGCGTGACAATGCGTTCTTCGCCAATCGCCAGACCACCGTAAACCATGTGTTTCACTGTCGCTTTACCGTCCTGTACGCTGACGGTGCTAGCATCGTTAGACACCGCCGCTTTAAGGCGATAACCCAGTTTTGCCGCCAGTAATTTGCCGCGACGGGTGTTTGGCAACAGCACCAGACCGTCTGCGCCGTGCTGGCGAATAGTGTCAGCCATGACACCGGCGTAATCTTCGATCATCCGATCGTCCGGTTTGCCGTTTAATTTCCAGACATGATTAGCGCCAAGCTGGATTGCCTGTGCGCCGTCGGCATCATTGAGGACAAAGGTGTTGATTTGATTAGCTAAAGCCTGCGCACCGTTCATCAGTTCCGGCAGACGAGAAGGGGTATCGCTGAATACCCAGACTTGAGAAAACGTGTTCATAGCATCCCCTGTAATTAAATGACTTTGCGAAGATTTTCAGCAAATGCGGCGATCTGTTCTTCGCCGTCGCCTTCAATCACGATGCGTTGACGCTCGCGCTGTTTCGGCGCGGCAACCTGTTGTTCAGACCAGGCTGCCTCTGCGTTAAAACCGATATCCGCCGCCGACCACACCTGAACCGGCTTTTTCGCCGCGCCGAGAATGGCTTTCATCGAAGGAATTTGTGGGGCGCTGATATCAGTGGAAACAGCAACAACCGCAGGCAGCGGAATGCTTAACGTTTCTGTTTCATCTTCCAGTTCGCGCTCAACGGTGAGGGTATCTGCCGTCAGGGAGAGGATTTTGCTGACGCCGTTAACGGCCGGAATATTGAGGATTTCGCCCACCAGCAACCCAACCTGCTGGGCATAAAGGTCAGAAGAACCATCGCCGCAGAGGATCAGATCAAAGCCTGCTTTCTGGGCAGCCGCAGCCAGTGCGGTTGCAGTTTGTTGCGGCAGTGCCTGCTCGAACTGATCATCAATCACTACAATCAGTTCATCCGGGCCGCGCGACAACACATCTTTACGCCCTTTGGCGTTGGTCAGGGCTTTACCGCCCACACTTAAGGCCGTCACCTGCGCCTCTGCCGCCTGCTGTTTTAACTGGCAAGCCGCTTCAATAGCGTTCAGATCGTATTGGCTTATTTTGGCATCGGCTTTACTGAAGTCTAATGAACCATCAGCATTATTGATCGCAATATCCTGTTCATCAGGCACGCACTTATAGCAAGTAATAATCTTCATTGCATCTCCAGAAATCATGAAGGAAACGTCGTTCATATCGGTGGTGTTAATTACAGATATCACGCCATTTAATTCCGGAATAAAACTTTAATCACCAATATTGAAAATGTCACACGCAGATAAATCCAACTTTCAATATTGTTAAGTTCCTCACCAATATTGAAAACACGGCGTAGAAAAAAGAAATTTTCAATATTGTTTTATGGATCACCAATATTGAAAGTCAGATGCTATTTTTTTACTCACAATCAAACATAATAAATTGATTAACAAGGAATATTTACATAAAAACACTCTGTTTTCACCCGATAATAAAACGTGACTATCATCACAGAATACGGCCAACTGAATACCCATTATGAGTTAGCCATCAACGCGTTCACGAGGTTAATAATAATTATATTAAATGTTAACAAAAATAAAACAAACGGGAACGCAAAATAAATATTCGTTTTCACAGTGGAATTAACTCATGAAAGATGAAAAGAGAAAAACGGGAATAGAACCGAAGGTATTCTTTCCGCCGTTAATAATCGTTGGCATACTTTGCTGGCTTACAGTCAGAGATCTGGATGCGGCGAATGTCGTTATTAATGCCGTATTCAGTTACGTCACCAATGTATGGGGATGGGCATTTGAATGGTATATGGTGGTGATGCTTTTCGGCTGGTTCTGGCTGGTGTTTGGCCCGTATGCCAAAAAGCGTTTAGGTAACGAACCACCGGAATTTAGCACCGCCAGTTGGATCTTTATGATGTTCGCCTCCTGTACGTCTGCTGCCGTACTGTTCTGGGGCTCTATTGAGATCTACTACTACATCTCTACCCCGCCGTTTGGCTTAGAACCGAACTCAACCGGCGCGAAAGAGCTGGGACTGGCCTACAGCTTGTTCCACTGGGGGCCGTTGCCGTGGGCCACTTACAGCTTCCTTTCCGTCGCCTTCGCTTACTTCTTCTTTGTCCGCAAAATGGAAGTGATTCGCCCCAGCTCCACCCTGGTGCCGCTGGTAGGTGAAAAACACGCCAAAGGGCTGTTCGGTACTATTGTCGATAACTTCTATCTCGTCGCCTTGATCTTCGCGATGGGCACCAGTCTGGGCCTTGCCACGCCGCTGGTGACCGAGTGTATGCAATGGTTGTTTGGCATTCCGCATACCCTGCAACTGGACGCTATCATCATTACCTGCTGGATTATCCTCAACGCCATTTGCGTGGCCTGCGGCCTGCAAAAAGGGGTTCGTATCGCCAGTGACGTGCGTAGTTACCTGAGCTTCCTGATGCTGGGGTGGGTGTTTATCGTCAGCGGCGCCAGCTTCATCATGAACTACTTCACCGACTCGGTGGGGATGTTGCTGATGTATCTGCCGCGCATGTTGTTCTATACCGATCCTATCGCCAAAGGCGGCTTCCCGCAGGGCTGGACCGTGTTCTACTGGGCATGGTGGGTGATTTACGCCATCCAGATGAGTATCTTCCTCGCCCGTATCTCCCGTGGTCGTACCGTGCGTGAACTGTGCTTCGGCATGGTGCTGGGACTGACAGCGTCCACCTGGATCCTGTGGACCGTGCTTGGCAGTAACACTCTGCTGTTGATGGATAAAAACATCATCAACATTCCGAACCTGATCGAACAGTACGGTGTGGCGCGCGCCATCATCGAAACCTGGGCCGCTCTGCCGCTCAGCACCGCGACCATGTGGGGCTTCTTCATTCTCTGCTTTATTGCCACCGTTACGCTGGTTAACGCCTGCTCTTATACCCTGGCGATGTCCACTTGCCGCGAAGTACGCGATGGTGAAGAGCCGCCGCTGCTGGTGCGTATCGGTTGGTCAATTCTGGTTGGCATTATCGGTATTGTTCTGCTGGCGCTCGGCGGCCTGAAACCGATTCAAACCGCCATTATCGCCGGAGGATGCCCGCTGTTCTTCGTCAACATTATGGTGACGCTCTCCTTTATTAAAGACGCGAAACAGAACTGGAAAGATTAATTAACCCCCAAAATATCAAGAGGTTGAAAGATGGATTTTAATTTAAATGATGAGCAGGAACTGTTTGTCGCCGGTATCCGCGAACTGATGGCCAGCGAAAACTGGGAGGCCTATTTTGCCGAGTGCGACCGTGACAGCGTCTACCCGGAACGTTTTGTCAAAGCACTGGCGGATATGGGTATCGACAGTCTGCTGATCCCTGAAGAGCACGGTGGTCTGGACGCGGGGTTTGTTACCCTCGCCGCCGTGTGGATGGAACTGGGGCGTCTGGGGGCACCAACCTACGTGCTGTACCAGTTGCCGGGCGGGTTTAACACCTTCCTGCGCGAAGGCACACAAGAGCAGATCGACAAGATTATGGCGTTCCGTGGCACCGGTAAGCAGATGTGGAACTCGGCGATTACTGAACCGGGCGCAGGCTCCGACGTGGGTAGCCTGAAAACGACTTATACCCGTAGAAATGGTAAGATTTATCTTAATGGTAGTAAGTGTTTTATTACCAGCAGCGCCTACACCCCGTACATCGTGGTGATGGCGCGCGACGGAGCTTCTCCGGACAAACCTGTCTACACCGAATGGTTTGTTGATATGAGCAAACCGGGCATCAAAGTGACCAAACTTGAGAAGCTCGGTCTGCGTATGGATAGCTGCTGTGAAATCACCTTTGACGATGTAGAACTGGACGAGAAAGACATGTTCGGTCGGGAAGGTAACGGCTTTAACCGCGTCAAAGAAGAGTTCGACCACGAACGTTTCCTGGTAGCCCTGACCAACTACGGTACAGCAATGTGCGCCTTTGAAGATGCAGCGCGCTACGCCAACCAGCGCGTACAGTTTGGCGAGGCAATTGGTCGTTTCCAGTTGATTCAGGAAAAATTCGCCCATATGGCGATCAAATTAAACTCCATGAAAAACATGCTGTATGAAGCAGCGTGGAAAGCAGACAACGGCACCATCACCTCTGGCGATGCAGCGATGTGCAAATACTTCTGCGCCAATGCGGCATTTGAAGTTGTGGATAGCGCAATGCAGGTGCTGGGCGGTGTCGGGATTGCGGGCAACCACCGCATCAGCCGCTTCTGGCGTGACCTGCGTGTAGACCGCGTCTCCGGGGGATCTGACGAAATGCAGATCCTGACGCTGGGTCGTGCGGTGCTGAAGCAATACCGCTAAGTCCGTGCGCTGCCTGATGCGACGCTGACGCGTCTTATCAGACCTACGGGAGCACGAATGTAGGCCGGATAAAGCGTTTACGCCGCATCCGGCAGTCATGCGCTACATAAATTTTTCAGGAGCAAATAATGGATCATCTACCCATGCCGAAATTCGGACCGCTGGCCGGATTACGGGTTGTCTTCTCCGGTATCGAAATCGCCGGACCGTTTGCCGGGCAAATGTTCGCAGAATGGGGTGCGGAAGTTATCTGGATCGAGAACGTCGCCTGGGCCGACACCATTCGCGTTCAACCGAACTACCCGCAGCTCTCCCGCCGCAATTTGCACGCGCTGTCGTTAAATATTTTCAAAGATGAAGGCCGCGAAGCGTTTCTGAAATTAATGGAAACCACCGATATCTTCATCGAAGCCAGTAAAGGTCCGGCCTTTGCCCGTCGTGGCATTACCGATGAAGTACTGTGGCAGCACAACCCGAAACTGGTTATCGCTCACCTGTCCGGTTTTGGGCAGTACGGCACCGAGGAGTACACCAACCTTCCGGCCTATAACACCATCGCCCAGGCCTTCAGTGGTTACCTGATTCAGAACGGTGATGTTGACCAGCCAATGCCTGCTTTCCCGTATACCGCCGATTACTTCTCCGGCCTGACCGCCACCACGGCGGCGCTGGCGGCACTGCACAAAGTGCGTGAAACCGGTAAAGGCGAAAGTATCGACATCGCCATGTATGAAGTGATGCTGCGCATGGGTCAGTACTTCATGATGGATTACTTCAACGGCGGCGAAATGTGCCCGCGCATGAGCAAAGGTAAAGATCCCTACTACGCCGGTTGCGGTCTGTACAAATGCGCTGATGGCTACATCGTGATGGAGCTGGTGGGTATTACTCAGATCGCAGAGTGCTTTAAAGATATTGGCCTTGCGCATCTGCTTGGTACGCCGGAAATCCCGGAAGGCACCCAGCTTATCCACCGTATCGAATGCCCTTACGGTCCGCTGGTAGAAGAGAAACTCGATGCCTGGCTGGCAGCACACACCATCGCGGAAGTAAAAGAACGCTTTGCCGAACTGAATATCGCCTGTGCCAAAGTACTGACCGTACCGGAACTGGAAAGCAATCCACAGTACGTCGCCCGTGAATCGATCACTCAGTGGCAAACGATGGATGGCCGCACCTGCAAAGGGCCGAACATCATGCCGAAATTCAAAAATAATCCCGGGCAAATCTGGCGCGGAATGCCATCGCACGGCATGGACACGGCAGCCATTTTGAAAAATATCGGCTACAGCGAAAACGACATTCAGGAGTTGGTCAGCAAAGGTCTGGCCAAAGTTGAGGACTAAACGCGTGGCGTCAGTCGGCTTGCCTGACTAGCGCCCGCCCAATAACAAACGAACAAAAATGGATAGAGGTGCAATGGATATCATTGGCGGACAACATCTACGTCAAATGTGGGACGATCTGGCGGACGTTTACGGCCATAAAACGGCGCTGATTTGTGAATCCAGCGGCGGAGTCGTTAACCGGTACAGTTATCTTGAGTTAAATCAGGAGATTAACCGCACGGCAAACCTGTTTTATACGCTGGGGATCCGCAAAGGCGACAAGGTCGCGCTGCATCTGGACAACTGCCCGGAATTTATCTTTTGCTGGTTCGGGCTGGCAAAAATTGGCGCGATTATGGTGCCGATTAACGCCCGCCTGCTACGCGAAGAGAGTGCGTGGATCCTGCAAAATAGCCAGGCGTGCCTGCTGGTGACCAGTGCGCAATTCTATCCCATGTATCAACAGATTCAGCAGGAAGATGCCACGCAGCTACGGCACATTTGCCTGACCGATGTGGCGCTTCCCGCTGATGATGGCGTCAGTTCGTTTACTCAACTGAAAGATCAACAACCTGCCACCTTGTGCTATGTGCCGCCGCTATCGACCGACGATACGGCGGAAATTCTCTTTACCTCCGGCACCACTTCCCGACCGAAAGGGGTGGTGATTACCCATTACAATCTGCGCTTCGCCGGATATTACTCCGCCTGGCAGTGCGCCCTGCGTGACGATGACGTCTACCTGACGGTGATGCCTGCGTTTCATATCGACTGCCAGTGTACAGCGGCGATGGCGGCGTTTTCTGCCGGAGCCACCTTTGTGCTGGTCGAGAAATACAGCGCCCGCGCCTTCTGGGGACAGGTACAGAAGTATCGTGCCACCGTCACCGAATGTATTCCGATGATGATCCGCACCTTGATGGTGCAGCCGCCTTCTGCGAACGATCGACAACACTGCCTGCGGGAAGTGATGTTTTATCTCAACTTGTCGGAGCAGGAAAAAGACGCTTTTTGTGAACGCTTCGGCGTTCGCTTGCTGACGTCTTATGGGATGACGGAAACCATCGTCGGCATTATCGGCGATCGCCCCGGCGATAAGCGTCGCTGGCCGTCGATTGGTCGGGCGGGGTTTTGCTACGAAGCGGAAATCCGCGACGATCACAATCGTCCGCTCCCGGCAGGTGAGATCGGCGAAATTTGCATTAAAGGCGAACCAGGGAAAACCATCTTCAAAGAGTACTTTCTCAACCCGCAAGCCACTGCGAAAGTGCTGGAAGCCGATGGCTGGCTGCATACTGGCGATACCGGATACCGCGACGAAGAGGGCTTTTTTTATTTCGTCGATCGTCGCTGCAACATGATCAAACGCGGCGGAGAAAATGTCTCCTGCGTGGAGCTGGAAAATATTATCTCCGCCCATCCGAAAATTCAGGATATCGTGGTTGTTGGTATTAAAGATTCTATTCGCGATGAAGCCATTAAAGCGTTCGTGGTACTGAATGAAGGTGAAACATTGAGCGAAGAGGAATTTTTCCGCTTCTGCGAACAAAATATGGCGAAATTTAAAGTGCCATCTTATCTGGAGATCAGAAAAGATCTGCCGCGTAATTGCTCGGGGAAAATAATCAGAAAGAATCTGAAATAAACATAATGGCAGGGAATTATCCTGCCAGCTAATAATCACGTTCTAAAAATAAATGCATTCTTTGCAGGGATGTTGTCGTCCCTGAGAAAAAATAAAAATGGAGAAAAGGAATGAGTGAATCATTACATCTGACCCGCAATGGATCAATTCTGGAAATTACCCTTGATCGTCCAAAAGCAAATGCTATTGATGCAAAAACCAGCTTTGAGATGGGCGAAGTATTTCTTAATTTCCGTGACGATCCGCAATTGCGCGTCGCTATTATTACCGGAGCCGGAGAGAAATTCTTCTCTGCTGGCTGGGATTTAAAAGCGGCAGCAGAAGGCGAAGCGCCGGATGCTGATTTCGGGCCAGGCGGATTTGCTGGGTTAACCGAAATTTTCAATCTCGATAAACCGGTTATCGCAGCCGTGAACGGCTACGCCTTTGGCGGCGGCTTTGAACTGGCGCTGGCGGCAGATTTTATTGTTTGTGCCGATAACGCCAGCTTCGCCCTGCCGGAAGCCAAACTGGGTATTGTCCCGGACAGCGGCGGCGTGCTGCGTCTGCCGAAGATCCTGCCACCTGCCATCGTCAATGAAATGGTAATGACTGGCAGAAGAATGGGCGCAGAAGAGGCGCAGCGTTGGGGGGTAGTCAACCGCGTGGTTAGCCAGGCGGAACTGATGGATAACGCCCGCGAACTGGCGCAGCAACTGGTTGACAGCGCCCCGCTGGCGATTGCGGCGCTGAAAGAGATCTACCGCACCACCAGCGAAATGCCGGTAGAAGAAGCGTATCGCTATATTCGCAGCGGCATGTTGAAACACTATCCATCGGTTCTGCATTCGGAAGATGCCATTGAAGGGCCGCTGGCGTTTGCCGAGAAGCGCGATCCGGTGTGGAAAGGGCGTTAACAACCGTGAGCTATTACGCCTTTGAGGGATTAATTCCGGTGGTTCACCCGACGGCGTTTGTCCATCCCAGTGCAGTACTGATTGGCGATGTGATTGTGGGAGCCGGTGTCTACATCGGCCCCCTCGCCTCGCTGCGCGGTGATTACGGACGACTGATTGTGCAAGCGGGAGCCAATATTCAGGATGGCTGCATCATGCACGGCTACAGCGATACTGACACCATTGTCGGGGAAAACGGTCATATCGGTCATGGCGCTATCCTGCATGGCTGTGTGATCGGTCGTGATGCATTGGTCGGGATGAACAGCGTGATCATGGATGGTGCGGTCATTGGCGATGAGAGCATTGTTGCCGCCATGAGCTTTGTCAAAGCAGGTTTTTGCGGCGAGAAACGCCAGTTGTTGATGGGCACGCCAGCCCGTGCGGTGCGCAGCGTCAGCGATGACGAGTTGCACTGGAAGCAATTGAACACTAAAGAGTATCAGGATCTTGTCGGGCGTTGCCATGCAGCGTTACATGAAACGCAACCGTTGAGGCAAATGGAGGAAAATCGTCCCCGTTTGCAGGGGACGACGGATGTGACGCCAAAACGGTAACATCGTCGGATGCGGCGTAAACGCCTTATGCGACCTGGCTGGAAAGCAACCGTAGGCCGGATAAGATGCGCCAGCATCGCATCCGGCAACCAGGCCGCGCGGTATCAACGAAATTAAATTAACGACGCATACTCTTCGACAACATCATCTGCCACTTCTGCTCGCGGTTAAGTTCCGTGAGCGGAACGGCAGGAATACGTGGCGTCTTTCTTACGCCGACTAATTTTTCCCGACTGTTATTACGCAGGCGCGCGTAAATTTGCTCATCGATATCGATCACTTTAACCAGTCGCTGACACTGACATCCCCGCCCTTCCAGCTTATTAGGGATCATCTTAACTTCGCAGCTTATTTCTGCGACTTCCGACAGAATATAAGTCAGGGTATTAATCGCCTTGCTGTGTTCAATATCGAAATGAATAGAGATCTCTCTTGCTATCACCCAACGATTTTCAGCCATCATCCATTCGGCGATTAACAAATAGAGTGGTTTTTCAACATATCCTTCACACATACGAACTCCAGTTTCACAAATTAAAAGTCTGGCTATGACTCGTTTTGAAGCAATCAAACAAGGCCATATTAAAATTGTGGATATATCGATAGTATGCAACTTCCCTGTCAATAAGTGTGAGCTAAATCCTGCTTACATCATCAAAAATAGAGTTTCCAGGAAAGATTGTCCTTACTGGTAAAAAAAAACGGTTCTCATCAGAGAACCGTATTAGTTATTCGATCAAATTGGCGGATAAAAAATATCTGCCATGACACGCTATTATTTGATCTGCGCGTGCATTTCCTGTACCGAAATAACTTTTTCGGTCGCATCGGCATTCAGTGCCATCGCAGTAGCAAAACCGCCGTTCAGGGTGGTGTCGTAATGCACTTTATATTGCAGCGCGCTGCGACGAATCACGCGGGAGTCTTCAATCGCGCGGCGACCTGACGTGGTGTTGATGATGTAGGTATATTCGCCATTCTTGATACGATCCTGAATGTGCGGACGACCTTCATGCACCTTGTTCACCAGACGCGGATTAATACCCGCTTCACCCAGCACAATCGCCGTGCCGTGGGTCGCATCCAGCTCGAAGCCCTGTTTCAGCAGTTTTGCCGCCAGATCAACCACGCGTTCTTTGTCGCCTTCACGCACGGAGAGCAGCGCACGGCCCTGTTTCTTCATGGTGGAGTTACTGCCCAGTTGCGCTTTAGCAAACGCTTCAGCGAAGGTACGACCAACGCCCATCACTTCCCCGGTAGAGCGCATTTCTGGCCCTAACAGCGGGTCAACGCCGGGGAATTTGTTGAACGGCAGCACCACTTCTTTTACCGAGTAGTACGGCGGAATAACCTCTTTGGTTACGCCCTGCTCAGCCAGCGATTTCCCTGCCATGACGCGCGCCGCCACTTTCGCCAGCGGAACACCGGTGGCTTTGGAGACGAACGGAACGGTACGCGCCGCACGCGGGTTAACTTCAATCAGGTAAACTTCGTTGTTTTTCACTGCAAACTGCACGTTCATCAGACCGCGCACCTGCAATTCGAAGGCCAGTTTCTGCACCTGCTGGCGCATTACATCCTGAATTTCCTGACTTAAGGTGTACGCCGGCAGCGAACATGCGGAGTCGCCGGAGTGCACGCCCGCCTGCTCGATGTGCTCCATGATGCCGCCAATCAGCACCATTTCGCCGTCGCAGATGGCGTCAACATCCACTTCTACCGCGTCGTCGAGGAAGTGATCCAGCAGCACCGGCGCATCGTTAGAGACACTCACCGCCGTCTGGAAGTAACGGCGCAGGTCGGCTTCATCGTAGACGATTTCCATCGCCCGACCGCCGAGAACGTAAGATGGGCGCACCACCAGCGGGTAGCCAATCTCTTTCGCCTTCTCAACCGCCATTTCAATAGCCGTAACGGTGGCGTTAGCCGGTTGTTTCAGTTTCAGACGGTCAACCGCGTGCTGGAAGCGTTCACGGTCTTCCGCGCGGTCGATGGCATCCGGGCTGGTGCCAATAACCGGCACGCCAGCGGCTTCCAGTGCGCGCGCCAGTTTCAGCGGGGTCTGACCGCCATACTGGACAATAACGCCTTTCGGCTTCTCAATACGCACGATTTCCAGCACATCTTCCAGGGTTACCGGTTCGAAGTAGAGACGGTCGGAAGTGTCGTAGTCGGTGGAGACGGTTTCCGGGTTACAGTTAACCATAATGGTTTCGTAACCGTCTTCGCGCAGCGCCAGCGAGGCGTGTACGCAGCAGTAGTCGAATTCGATACCCTGGCCGATACGGTTCGGGCCGCCGCCGAGCACCATGATTTTTTCACGGTCAGTAGACGGATTCGCTTCGCACTCTTCTTCATAAGTGGAGTACATGTAAGCGGTGTCGGTGGCGAACTCTGCCGCACAGGTATCCACACGTTTGTAGACCGGATGTAGGTCATACTGGTCGCGCAGCTTACGGATTTCCGCTTCGCGCACACCCGCCAGTTTTGCCAGACGCGCATCGGCAAAGCCTTTGCGTTTCAACTGGCGCAGGAAGTCAGCGTTCAGGCCAGTGATGCCCACTTCCGCCACTTTCTCTTCCAGACGCACCAGCTCTTCGATTTGCACCAGGAACCAGCGGTCAATGTTGGTCAGGTTGAAAACGCCGTCTACAGACAGACCCGCGCGGAAAGCATCGGCGATGTACCAGATACGCTCAGCGCCTGCATCTTTCAGTTCGCGACGGATTTTGGTCAGGGCTTCCGGGTCGTCGAGGCTCACTTTCGGGTCGAAGCCAGTCGCGCCCACTTCCAGGCCGCGCAGGGCTTTTTGCAAAGACTCCTGCTGCGTGCGACCAATCGCCATCACTTCGCCAACCGATTTCATCTGGGTGGTCAGACGGTCATTAGCACCGGCGAATTTCTCGAAGTTGAAGCGAGGAATTTTAGTAACCACGTAGTCGATGGACGGTTCGAAGGAGGCCGGAGTACGCCCGCCGGTGATGTCGTTCATCAGCTCGTCAAGGGTGTAACCCACCGCCAGTTTCGCCGCCACTTTGGCAATCGGGAAGCCGGTGGCTTTCGATGCCAACGCCGAAGAACGCGACACACGCGGGTTCATTTCGATAACAATCAGGCGACCGTTTTTCGGGTTAACCGCAAACTGAACGTTGGAACCGCCGGTTTCAACGCCAATTTCACGCAGTACCGCCATCGAGGCGTTACGCATGATTTGATATTCTTTGTCGGTCAGCGTCTGGGCTGGCGCCACGGTAATGGAGTCACCGGTGTGGATGCCCATCGCATCGAAGTTTTCGATAGAGCAGACGATGATGCAGTTGTCGTTTTTATCACGCACCACTTCCATCTCGTACTCTTTCCAGCCGATCAGCGACTCATCAATCAGCAGCTCTTTGGTCGGGGAGAGATCCAGACCACGGGCGCAAATCTCTTCAAACTCTTCGCGGTTATAGGCGATACCGCCACCGCTGCCGCCCATAGTAAAGCTAGGTCGAATGATGCACGGGAAGCCAACTTCAGCGGCAACCGCCAGCGCCTCTTCCATAGTATGTGCGATACCAGAACGCGCAGTTTCGAGGCCGATTTTCTTCATCGCCACGTCGAAACGGCGGCGGTCTTCTGCTTTATCAATCGCGTCGGCGGTAGCACCAATCATGGTCACACCGAACTCTTCCAGCACGCCCTGACGCTCAAGCTCCAGCGCGCAGTTCAGCGCCGTCTGACCGCCCATCGTTGGCAGCACCGCGTCCGGGCGCTCTTTTTCAATAATCTTGCGTACCACTTCCCAGTGAATCGGCTCAATGTAGGTCGCATCAGCCATTTCCGGGTCGGTCATGATGGTCGCCGGGTTGGAGTTCACCAGAATGACGCGATACCCCTCTTCACGCAGGGCTTTACATGCTTGCGCGCCAGAGTAGTCAAACTCACACGCCTGACCGATAACAATCGGGCCCGCACCCAGAATCAGGATACTTTTTATATCTGTACGTTTTGGCATGGCTCTTTTACTCCTGATTACTTAGCGGTTTTACGGTACTGCTCAATTAACTCGATAAAGTGGTCGAACAACGGCGCTGCGTCGTGTGGGCCTGGGCTGGCTTCAGGGTGTCCCTGGAAGCTGAACGCCGGTTTATCGGTGCGATGAATCCCTTGTAACGTACCGTCGAACAGGGATTTATGCGTGACACGCAGGTTTGCAGGTAATGTTGCTTCGTCCACCGCAAAACCGTGGTTCTGGGCGGTGATCATCACCACGTTTTTCTCAATATCTTTCACCGGGTGGTTGCCGCCGTGGTGACCAAATTTCATTTTGATGGTCTTCGCACCACTTGCCAGCGCCAGCAGCTGATGACCGAGGCAAATGCCAAATACCGGGATGTCGGTTTCGAGGAATTTCTGGATGGCGGTAATGGCGTAATCGCACGGTGCCGGGTCGCCAGGACCGTTGGAGAGGAAGATACCGTCCGGGTTCATTTTCAGCACATCTTCCGCAGAAGTTTGCGCCGGAACGATGGTCAGGCGGCAGCCTCTGTCCACCAGCATCCGCAGGATGTTGCGCTTGGCACCAAAATCATAAGCCACGACGTGGAACGGCAGCTCGTCTTCTTTTTTCGCTTCGGGCAGGCCTCCGGTCAGCGTCCAGCTCCCTTGTGTCCAGCTATAGGCTTCTGCGGTGGTCACTTCTTTTGCCAAATCCATGCCGTTCAGACCTGGGAACGCGCGGGCTTTTTCTAACGCCAGCGCCGCATCCGGGTTATCGCCTGCGATAATGCAGCCATTCTGTGCGCCTTTCTCGCGCAGTAAACGCGTCAGCTTACGGGTATCGATATCGGCAATCGCCACGATGTTATGGCGTTTCAGGTAGGAAGAGAGGTCTTCGGTATTACGGAAGTTGCTGGCAACCAGCGGCAGGTCGCGAATCACCAGACCTTGAGCATGTACCTGAGAAGATTCTTCATCGGCGTCATTAGTGCCGACATTGCCAATATGGGGATAAGTAAGAGTAACGATTTGACGAGAATAGGAAGGATCAGTGAGGATTTCTTGATAACCGGTCATTGAAGTATTGAAAACGACTTCCCCAACCGCCGAACCTGTTGCCCCTATGGCCCGACCGTGAAACTGGGTTCCGTCTTCCAGAACCAATAGCGCTGACTTAATCAAAACACCCTCCAGAGAATATTCACTCACTTTATTTGCATATTAATTCACAATGATGCGATGAATCAATGCAAATCTGCTTACCGACGAATTTCTGGCAAACGGCGGCATTCTGGAGATATGGGAGCTAAAAGTCAACTCAACAGCGGGATTTATTATATAATTTTATGCATCATGCCTGCTTTACGGGCACTAACCGACAAAAACACCATCTAACAAGGTCTGGAAAACGCTTGCGCAGCGAGAAGAATATGTAAATGCAAAAACCGGAGAAGAAAAGTAGACCAGATGGTCAAAATTTACATTAAAACAACAATTATCAGCCACAAAACACTTAATTTTTCCTTCATTAGGAAAAAACCATCACCAAATAACAAAAATAACAGGTCTTAAAAATAAAGACCTGTAAAATCATAAAATTAGATAAGTTATTTTTTCATCATCTACAGTGTTTTATCACTATAAACTGTTGAGATTAAGCACATCTCGCATATCAAAAATACCATTTTTCTTGCTATTAAGCCACAAAGCCGATCTGACCGCACCGTTGGCAAAAGTCATACGGCTGGAAGCCTTATGGGTAATCTCCAGACGCTCACCAATATCGGCAAACATCGCAGTATGCTCGCCCACAATGTCTCCGGCGCGGACGGTGGCAAAACCTATCGTTCCGGGAACGCGTTCACCGGTATGCCCTTCGCGGCTGTAAACGGCACAATCTTTCAGATCTTTATCCAACGCATGGGCAATCGCTTCCCCCATCGCCAGCGCGGTGCCTGACGGCGCATCGACTTTATGTCGATGATGTGCTTCGATAATTTCGATATCAGTGTAGTCACCCATTACCTGAGCCGCTTTCTCCAGCAACTTAAGCATGACGTTGACACCGACGCTAAAGTTGGCGGCAAAGACAATTGCAATATCTTCGGCGGCATTACGAATCGCCTGTTTGCCTGCTTCGTCAAAACCCGTAGTGCCGATCACCATTCCTTTGCCGTGTTGGCGACAAAAGGCCAGATGATTCAGCGTGCCTTCCGGACGAGTAAAATCGATAAATACATCAAAATCATCTTTTACAGCATCAAGGCTGCTTTGTACGATAACGCCGGTTTTCCCGGCACCGGCCAGTTCGCCAGCATCGCTGCCCAGTAAAGAAGATCCTTCGCGTTCCAGCGCCGCGCCAAGCTGCACGCCCTCTAATGCCAACGCCGCCTGAATCAACTGGCGGCCCATTCGCCCCCCGGCTCCCGCGATGGCAACGCGGATGTTTGCATCATGCATAGCTATTCTCTTTTGTTAATTTGTATAGACCGTTTTCAGAGTAACCAGCGCATCGCTACGCCGCCAGCCAAAAACGCTGATAATTAGAAATTAATGATAAACAGGGAGGGATATCAGTGAAAGGCATGAGTCAGTGAATGACTACATGCCGATAACATGTGACTGGTTACGGTGCCAGCGCCAGCACCTCCGCTACCCACTGCTGGAAACCTTTCACATCCAGATCCAGCGCAACCTGAACATTTGCCGGTTTATCCAGCCGACCGTCAATATCGACGACTGTCGTACCTGCAGTAAATTCACCCTGCGTTTCTACCGCCACAAAACACGGCTTGAGAGTGAACAAGTCCGGGCGAACCAGCCAGGCAATGGCACAGAGATCGTGCATTCGCAGGCCACTTTGCATACTGCCGCTGCGGTAGTGGCTAAACAGTGCATGAAGCATTTTTCCGGTGCGATTCAATTCCGGCAGTGTGGTGAGGTATTCGGGAGTGAGCATCGCCTGATTGGTAACGTCCAGGCCACACATCACAATCTCCAGCCCGCTCTGGAAGACCTGGGCCGCCGCTTCAGGATCAATAGCAATATTAAACTCGGCATTTGGCGTGAAATTTCCACGACCGGCAGAACCACCCATGATGACCAGACGACGAATATGTGGTTTGCATTCCGGGCACTGTGAAAGCAATAGCGCGATATTCGTCAACGGGCCGATCGCCACCAACGTAATCGGTTCTGGCGCGCACATTAGCGCATCACGAATCGCCAGAAACGCCGGTTTCTCCAGTGGTTTCCGATTGTGCTCAACGAAGTCATAACCTTCCATGCCGGATTCGCCATGAACATAAGACGCATCACGCGGTGCGCGAACCAGCGGTGTTGCCGCCCCCTGGGCGAGTGGGATATCCGCATTCCAGAAATGCAGCAATTGCAGCGCATTTCGGGTAGTTTTATGCACCGAGACATTGCCTCCGACAGTCGTCATCAGTTGGAGATCGAGTTGTGGGGCAAAGATCGCGGCAGCAATCGCTGCGGCATCGTCGATACCTGGATCGGTATCCAAAAAAATCGGCAAGCGCATGTTTTCTCCATAAAAAATGCCGGTAACGAGACCGGCATTTTCGCATAACTTAGGCTGCTAATGACTTAATCAACTTCACGAATATCGACACGCAGCTCTTTCGGTACTTCGAAAACAATGTTTTCTTCACGGCCTTCCAGCGGTATGGCTTCGCCACCGCCAAGCTGCTGTAAACGTGCGACTACGTTCTGTACCAGAATATCCGGAGCTGATGCGCCAGCGGTCACACCGACGCATTTCGCTTCTTTTACCCACTCTTCCTGGATATCTGCCGCATCGTCAATTAAAAACGCGCGTTTGCCCATACGCTGTGCCAGTTCCGCCAGACGGTTGGAGTTAGAGGAGTTTTTCGAACCGACCACCAACACCACTTCCGCCTGCTCTGCCAGGGCGCGTACCGCTTCCTGACGGTTGGTAGTGGCGTAGCAGATATCATCTTTGCGGGGACCGACAATTTTCGGGAAGCGTTTACGCAGCGCGTCGATCACATCAGACGTGTCATCCACCGACAGCGTGGTTTGGGTCATAAAGGAGAGCTTCTCTTCGTTTTTGACCGTCAGTTTCCACACATCGTCTGGCGATTCGACCAGATACATTCCCCCTTCCGGGTTGCTGTACTGACCCATTGTCCCTTCCACTTCCGGGTGCCCGGCGTGACCGATGAGAATAGATTCTTCGCCACGACGGCTGGCGCGGGCGACTTCCATATGCACTTTGGTCACCAGCGGACAGGTAGCATCAAACACCGTCAAATCGCGGCTTTTTGCTTCGTTACGTACCGCCTGAGAAACACCGTGTGCGGAGAAAATCAGGATCGCGCCGTCCGGCACTTCGCTGATCTGCTCAATAAAGATAGCCCCACGCTCGCGCAGGCTATCGACCACGTAGCGGTTGTGTACCACTTCGTGACGGACATATATCGGTGCGCCGTAAATGGCCAGCGCGTTTTCAACAATGCTGATAGCGCGGTCTACCCCGGCACAAAAACCACGTGGGTTGGCCAACAGGATCTGCATGTTACGCCTCCAGTGCCGGATCGATTTCCAGCACTTCAATATCAAAATGAACGGTCTGCCCGGCCAGCGGATGGTTGAAATCAACGGTAATGGAGTCACCGTTAATTTCGCGGATCACGCCAGGCATCTCACTGCCATCCATTGCGGTAAAAAGCATAATTGCACCAATTTCTGGCTCGCCTGCATCCATAAACTCACGGCGGGAGAAGTACTGAATCAGGTCCGGTGACGGCACGCCAAACGCCGCATCTGGCTCCAGCGAGAAGGTGGTTTTATCGCCCACTTTCAGCCCCAGCAGGTGTTGCTCCAGCCCTTCAGAAAGAGAAGCATCACCCAGACGGAACAGCGCCGGTTTACCGTTGTTGCGGGTAGACTCGGCGGTGGTGCCATCGTCGAGTTTTAGCGTGAAGTGCACCAGGACGGCGCTATTGCTCTGTACAGATTCAGACATGCAGGTTTGCTCTTGTATTTGAGGATTTTTGCCGGATGCGGCCTACGATTTCGCAGCAATCGGTAGGCCGGATAAGATGCGTCAGCATCGCATCCGGCAGGGTTTATTATTGTTTTTTCGCTTTCGAAGGCAAAAAACCTTCCAGCACAATCAATGCCGCACCGACACAGATTGCGCTATCGGCGAGGTTGAAGGTGGCGAAATGCCAGTCGCCGACGTAGAAGTCGATCATATCGACCACAAAGCCGTGCCACAGGCGGTCGAACAGGTTGCCCAGTGCGCCGCCAATAATCAGCGCGTAAGCGATATTGTTTAGCTTTTGCGTAGCCTTCGAGCGATACATCATCACCGTCAGGATCACACTAATACCAATCGCAATACCGGCAAAGAACCAACGCTGCCAGCCGCCGCTATCGGCAAGGAAACTAAACGCTGCGCCATAGTTACGCGCATAATGCAGATTAAGCGACGGGAACAGCGGAACCGTATCCCCCAGAGCAAAGTTCTGGAGGATCAGGTATTTGCTGCCCAGATCGATAATCAGCACGACCACTACCAGCCACAGCCAGCGTAGCCCTGTTGAACAGATCGATTGACTCATCAGGCAAACTTACGTTTTTCACCGTCACCGGCGACGTTGCTGACACAGCGGCCGCAGATTTCTGCGTGTTCCGCCACCTTGCCGACATCCTGGGTGTAGTGCCAGCAGCGTGGGCACTTCTCACCTTCGGCTTTACTCAACGCGACTTTCAGCCCTTTGAGTACTTCGCTCTGCTGCGCATCAGCAGGTGCGTCGTTATAGTCTGCAACGGTAGCGCCGGAGGTCAACAGGACAAATCGTAATTCATCGCCCAGCGCGGTCAGTTTCGCCGCCAGTTCCGGTTCTGCATACAAGGTTACTGCCGCTTCCAGCGAGCCACCCACTTTCTTGTCGGCACGCGCTTGCTCAATGACTTTGTTCACTTCGCCACGCACTTTCAACAGCTCGTCCCAGAACGCATCGTTCATTGCTTCACTGTCTGCCAGACCAAACAGGCCTTCGTACCACTCACCGGTAAAGACGTATTTTTCACGTTCGCCCGGCAGGTAGCCCCACACTTCATCAGCGGTGAAGGAGAGGATTGGTGCCATCCAGCGCACCAGCGCTTCAGCGATGTGATACAGCGCAGTCTGGCAGCTACGACGCGCCACGCTATCCGCTTTGGCGGTGTACTGACGGTCTTTGATGATGTCGAGGTAGAAGGAACCCATCTCAACGGAGCAGAAGCGCATCAGACGCTGTACCACTTCGTGGAAATCGTATGCTTCGTACGCCTTGAGGATGTCTTCCTGTGCCGCTTTCGCACAACCTACGGCCCAGCGATCCAGTACCACCATCTCTTCCGGTTTCACCATATCTTTTGCTGGATCAAAACCGTTCAGGTTTGCCAGCAGGAAGCGCGCGGTGTTACGGATACGACGATAGCTGTCGGCAGCACGTTTCAGGATCTCGTCAGAAACGGCCATTTCACCGGTGTAGTCAGTTGATGCCACCCACAGACGCAGAATATCCGCGCCTAGTTTGTTCATCACATCCTGCGGCGAAACGGTGTTGCCGATGGATTTAGACATCTTGCGACCCTGACCATCCACGGTAAAGCCGTGGGTCAGTACCTGACGATACGGCGCTTTGCCTTTCATCGCGGTGGAGATCATTAGGGAAGACATGAACCAACCACGGTGCTGGTCAGAACCTTCCAGATACATGTCCGCTGCGTGACCGGCAAATTCCGGACGCACGTCAACAACAGAAGAGTGGGTAGATCCGGAGTCAAACCATACATCCAATGTGTCCGGCACTTTCACGTACTGATCAGCTTCATCGCCGAGGATCTCTTTCGCATCAAGATCCCACCACGCCTGGATGCCGTCAACTTCAACGCGTTTTGCCACTTCTTCCATTAGTTCGAGGGTACGCGGATGCAGCTCTTCCGTGTCTTTGTGCACGAACAGTGACATCGGTACGCCCCAGGTGCGCTGACGGGAGATACACCAGTCAGGACGGTTAGCAACCATCGACTCGATACGCGCCTGGCCCCAGTCCGGGATCCACTGCACGCCTTTGATCTCTTTCAGTGACTGCGCACGCAGACCTTTCTGATCCATGCTGACGAACCACTGCGGCGTCGCGCGGAAGATGATCGGCGTTTTGTGACGCCAGCAGCACGGATAGCTGTGCTGCATTTTCTCAACATGCAACAGCGCGCCTTTTTCCTGCAGCAGCGCAACGACGATGTCGTTCGCTTTGAAGACGTTCACGCCATCCAGCGTCGGGTAAGTGCCCGGCAGATAAGTGCCGTCCGGACCAACCGGGTTTGCGGTTTCCAGGCCGTATTTCTGACCAATCACATAGTCGTCCGGGCCGTGGCCAGGCGCGGTGTGAACGGCACCGGTACCGGCATCCAGGGTAACGTGATCGCCGAGGATTGCCGGAACGTCGAAACCCATAAACGGATGGCTAAAGCGCAGCAGCTCAAGCTCCGCACCTTTTACCGTGCCGAGAATGGTGTAATCGGTCACGCCGATACGCTGCATTACGCTTTCAACCAGATCTTTCGCCAGAATCACGGCCTGACCGTCGATCTGCACCAGCGCATAGTCGAAATCTGGTGCAATAGAGATTGCGCGGTTGGCAGGCAGAGTCCACGGCGTGGTGGTCCAGATTACCAGCGAGATTGGGCCGTTAACGTTGCTTACGGCAAATTTTGCTTTCAGTGCATCCTGATCGACTGCCTGGAAAGCAACGTCGATGGACGGAGAAGTTTTGTCGTAATACTCAACTTCCGCTTCCGCCAGCGCAGAACGGCAGTCAACGCACCAGTGAACTGGCTTCGCGCCTTTGTGCAGGTGACCATTGCCGATGATTTTGCCCAGCGCGCGGATGATATTGGCTTCAGTTTTGAAGTCCATGGTCAGGTACGGGTGCGACCAGTCGCCCAGCACGCCCAGACGGATAAAGTCTTTGCGTTGACCGTCAACCTGGGTCGCCGCGTATTCGCGGCACTTGGCGCGGAACTCGGCGGCGGTGAATTTCTCACCCGGCTTACCGTATTCTTGCTCTACTTTCAGCTCGATCGGCAGACCGTGACAGTCCCAGCCAGGCACATATGGCGAGTCATAACCGGAAAGCCCTTTGGACTTGATGATTATGTCTTTCAGAATCTTGTTAACCGAGTGACCAATATGAATGCTGCCATTCGCATATGGAGGGCCATCATGCAGAATGAAGGTTTTTTTGCCTTTTTTAGCCGCACGAATGATGCCGTACAGGTCATCATCAGTCCAACGCGCCAGCATTCCCGGTTCGCGCTTGGCGAGATCGCCACGCATCGGGAACCCTGTTTCCGGCAAATTCAGGGTTGATTTATAGTCACTCATCAGATTCTCGGTTCCGTATTTCGGTTTGATTACATAACAGGCTTAAGCCGGTTTTGTTAGCCCAAAAAATTCGCGGGCGGTTAATTCATCACGCGCAATCTGCGCTTTCAGTTCGTCCAGCGACGCAAATCGCTGCTCACTGCGTATTTTTTTACGCAGCACTACTTGTATATGGCGACCGTACAGGTCCATTGCAACATCTAACAAATGCACTTCCAGCTGCTGGCGGATACCTGCAACCGTTGGGCGCGTGCCGATGTTTGCAACGCCGGGTAACGGCTTTTCACCGAGGCCCAGCACTTCCACCGCATAAACCCCTTTCACCGGGGAGACCTGACGGCGTAGCGGTACATTCGCCGTCGGGAAACCAATGGTGCGCCCTAACTCATCACCGTGGACAACGCGCCCGGAGATGGCAAACGGGTGCCCCAATAAACTTTCCGCCAGAGCAAGGTTGTCATCTGCCAATGCCTGACGCACAGCGGTACTGCTGATACGCACGCCGCCTTCGCAAAAAGTTTGCGTACTGGTGATGTCGAAGCCGTATTCCGCGCCAGCTTTCTGTAATAACAAGAAATCACCTTCACGACCAGCGCCAAAGCGGAAATCATCACCAACAGCCAGAAATTTTACCCGCAAATGCTTTACCAGTAGATCGCTGATAAAGTTTTGCGCCGTCAGCGCCGCAAAACGCCTGTCGAAACGCACGCACAGCACATACTCCACGCCGCACTCTGCGAGGTAACGCAGTTTTTCCCGCAGTCGGGTCAGGCGTGCCGGAGCTTTATCGGTAGCAAACAGTTCCAGCGGTTGAGGCTCAAAAAGCATCACCATCACCGGTAAGTTGCGCTTGCGCCCTTCTTCCTGCACCCCCTGCAACAGCGCGCGATGACCGCGATGCACGCCGTCGAAATTACCAATAGTCAGCACACACCCTTCTTGCGGGGCCTGGCTGAGATTATGTATGCCGCGTATCAGCTTCATGTCTGGCTCAAAACAGTGAAAATCGTCCGAGTATACCTTGTACAGCGGTCAAGGTTAACCGGCGATTGAGTACTGAAATCAGAAAGAAGTGGCTTTTCATTGCCATGGCGCAAATCACGGTAAGAAACTAACGACCTGCTGCAATTTTATCGCGGAAAAGCTGTATTCACACCACGCAAGCTGGTAGAATCCTGCGCCATCACTACGTAACGAGCGCCGCCATATTAACGGCGCTTATTTGCACAAATCCATTGACAAAAGAAGGCTAAAAGGGCATATTCCTCGGCCTTTGAATTGTCCATATAGAACACATTTGGGAGTTGGACCTTGGCTAATATCAAATCAGCTAAGAAGCGCGCCATTCAGTCTGAAAAGGCTCGTAAGCACAACGCAAGCCGTCGCTCTATGATGCGTACTTTCATCAAGAAAGTATACGCAGCTATCGAAGCTGGCGACAAAGCTGCTGCACTGAAAGCATTTAACGAAATGCAACCGATCGTGGACCGTCAGGCTGCTAAAGGTCTGATCCACAAAAACAAAGCTGCACGTCATAAGGCTAACCTGACTGCGCAGATCAACAAACTGGCTTAATCGCCTTTTGTTGTCAGCTTTGTAAAAAAACCCGCGTAAGCGGGTTTTTTTATGTCTCCAGCAGGCCAAAACTGCAGCCTGCAAAGTACGAATGGTTATTTCGCGGCTGGCGTAAACAGCGCAGAGTAATCAGCATTGCAAATACGCTGTACCGCAGGGTGTTGAATCATCCTTTCGGCAAAAATCGCATGGTACTCTTCCATGACATTCTCAACTCGCCCAATCTCCACAACCGAGTTATCATTATAAAAATCATTGGCATACAGCGAAGGTGCAACGAAAATAGCGTTATGCGTCGCCCCAAAGGCTTTCATCAACGCCGCATCATCAAACTCCCCCAGAATTTCAACGTTTAAGCCCTGAGAGTTAAACCAGTTTAATAGCTTGCGTCCCAACATTGAGCGACGCCCCGGAATAAGTAAACGACGCTCTTCCAGACAGGCAGGAAACGGCTTTTCCGGCAGCGGGTTAGTGCACCAGAAACTGACGCCACACTCGCCAATTTTCATGGAAAACAGCCCTTCTTGTTGGGTGGAGTCGATCGGACAGTCAGAGATGATCATATCCAGCTTATGCTGACTCAACTGCTCTAACAGCATCTCGTGCGTCGATTCGAAACAGCGTAGATGAATCTGCTCGTCTTCTACAACTGCGGCATCCAGAACACTGCTGACCAGGCGTTTGGAAAGGGCATCAGCCACACCAACATCAAACAATAAGTTGGACTCTTTGCGATAGTTGACGATATCCAGCATTTCCTGGCTTAGCGTGAACATTTTATCGGCATAGCGATAGACCAGTTCCCCCAGTTCACTGGGTTCCAGACCGCGTCCTTTACGCTTAAATAATTTCCCTTGCAGGCGCTCTTCCAGCGCCCGGATCTGTCCGGTAATGGTTTGTGGTGTTAAATAAAGCGCCTCCGCTGCGCCAACCACAGAGCCTTCTTTGTAGACATGCCAGAAGTAATACAAGTGGTTGTAATTGATATGAGACATGCTCATTTCTCTCCCTGATAAGAATGAAAAGGGAGCCATTTATGGCTCCCCGGAACATCGTCCAGTCAAACTGATGGACGTAAGCGAATGCGTAACCAGCTATATCCAATTACCGCCGAAGAGATTGAGCCAACCAGAATGCCCAATTTCGCCCAGTTAATCAGTTCTGGATCTACGCTACCAAAGGCCAGGCTGGCGATAAAGATAGACATAGTAAAACCGATACCACACAGGATACCAACCGCCATAATTTGCTGATAAGTGGTTCCCTCTGGCAAATGCGCCAGTTTCAAACGCAGCGCCAGCCAGCAGAACAAACTAATCCCCAACGGCTTGCCAATCAGCAAACCGGCGATGATCCCTAATGGCAGGATGGAGGTCAGGCCATCCAGCGTCACGCCTTGCAGAGAAACGCCGGCATTGGCAAAAGCAAACAGCGGCAAAATCAGATAAGCCACCCACGGATGCAATACATGCTCCAGGCGCTTCGCCGGAGAACGTCCATGCTTCTCTTTCAATGGAATAAAGAAACCGACAATGACGCCTGCCAGCGTTGCGTGGACGCCTGATTTCAACACTGCAGTCCACAACACCACGCCGACCAGAATATAAACGCCCGTGCGGCGAACACCACAAATGTTCAGCACCGCGAGCACCGCAATTGCTACCGCTGCAACGCCAAGAGAGGCCATCGACAAGTCATTAGTGTAAAACAAGGCGATGATAATGATGGCTCCAAGATCGTCGATAATAGCCAGTGCCATCAAAAAGATCTTCAGTGCTAACGGTACACGGCTTCCCAATAACGCCAGGACACCGAGGGCAAAGGCAATATCAGTCGCCGCCGGGATTGCCCACCCTTCACGAGTGATAGGATCGGCGTAGTTAAAGGCCAAATAGAGCAATGCCGGGACAATCATCCCGCCGATTGCGGCAATAACCGGAAACGCAGCCTGGCGTAAACTAGCCAGCGATCCTTGCATCAGCTCGCGTTTAACTTCCAGACCAACTAACAGGAAAAATATCGCCATTAGCGCGTCATTTATCCATAACAGCATGTTTTTATTGATTTCAAGAGAACCTACCCGCAGCTGAACCGGCGTCTCAAGAAAGTCGTGATACCATCCACTGGTTGCACCGCTGTTGGCCATAATCATCGCCAGAACAGCGGCAATGATGAGAATAATGCCTCCCGAGGCATCACTGCTAAAGAATCGATGCAGATGTTTCACTTTTTATTTCTCTTTCAGGTGAATAGATCGTTTTTACTATTTTACTCTGCGCGAATCATCGTTAAAATCAGATTATAGTGTAGGAATAATTCGCTTTTAACGATCTATAAAGAAGATTGCGTCACCAGCAGAGGGAGTGTTTTTGGCGCCCGAAAGCGGTGGCTGATGACCTCAAGCCCTGATAATCATAGCTTAATGTCAAGATTTCTGAGGGGTTTATTCGGAATAAGTAATAATTAATTTGCAATAAACCGGAGCTGTTTGTTAAGGCGATATTTCAAATATCTCCAATTTATCGTCAATAATCGCAATAAAAAGCTAAATCAACGTTAACTAATTGAATCCTTAAAAAATTACGCCATAAAAATGCGAGGCGTCTTCAGGATTAGAATCGATAAAACAGAATGGATTAAAGAGAGCGGTATAATAACGGCGGGTGCTTGAGGCTGTCTGTCTCAGGCATTAGCTGGATGGCAGATAGAGAAAAGCCCCGAGTGATATTTTACCATCAACCCGAGGCCCCCTATATGCAGAACACATGTAGAGTGCCTCTTACTGACCGTAAGGTCAAGGATAAGAGAGCAATGAAGCAGCATAAGGCGATGATAGTCGCCCTGATCGTCATCTGTATCACCGCCGTAGTGGCGGCGCTGGTAACGAGAAAAGACCTCTGTGAGGTTCACATCCGAACTGGCCAGACGGAGGTTGCTGTTTTCACGGCTTACGAATCCGAGTAAGGGCAACGGCGGGGAGCGATCCCCGCCACTTTACAGGCGCCCGCATATCTTCAACGCACCCTATTTTTTACCCCGGCCTGCCCACGGGCAGGCTTTTGGGGAAATTAGCGAGTCAGGTCGTCAAAAAACTTCTTCACGCCATCAAAGAAGCTCTTTGAGCGCGGGCTATTGTGTTCGCCGGTTGGGCCACCGAAGCTTTCTTGCAGCTCTTGCAGCAGCTGTTTCTGCTTCTCGTTCAGACCTACCGGTGTTTCGACGACAACACGGCACAGCAAATCGCCCTGTGCACCGCCGCGAACAGACTTGACGCCTTTACCACGCATACGGAACAACTTACCGGTCTGCGTTTCGCCTGGCACTTTCAGTTTTACGCGACCATCAAGGGTCGGCACTTCGATTTCACCGCCCAACGCCGCCATTGCGAAGTTGATCGGTACTTCGCAATACAGGTTGTTGCCTTCACGTTCGAAAATCGGGTGCTGTTTAACCTGAACCTGAACGTACAGATCGCCTGCCGGTGCGCCATGTTCGCCTGCTTCACCTTCGCCCGCAAGACGGATGCGGTCTCCAGTATCCACCCCTGCCGGGATTTTAACGGACAGCGTTTTGCTACGCTCAACACGACCATGACCATGGCATTTGTTGCACGGATCTTTGATAAGCGTACCGCGCCCCTGACAGTGCGGACAGGTCTGCTGTACAGCGAAGAAGCCCTGGCGCATCTGCACCTGACCAGAACCATGACAGGTCGGACAGGTCTGCGGCTGCGTACCTGGTTTTGCACCGCTACCGTGGCAAACGTCACACTCTTCCAGAGTCGGAATGCGGATCTCTTTGGTCACGCCACGTACAGCTTCTTCGAGGGTGAGCTCCATGTTATAGCGTAAATCAGCACCGCGCGCCGCACGTTGACGACCACGTCCGCCGCCAAAAATATCGCCGAAAACGTCACCAAAAATATCGCTGAAGTCTGCGCCGCCGCCAAAACCGCCGCCGCCCATGCCGCCTTGCTCAAACGCCGCATGGCCGTACTGATCATATGCCGCGCGTTTTTGCGAGTCGGTCAGAACTTCATAAGCTTCCTTGATCTCTTTAAATTTCGCCTCGGCCTCTTTGTCATCCTGGTTACGGTCCGGGTGATATTTCATGGCCAGGCGTTTATAGGCCTTTTTGATTTCACGCTCTTCCGCTGTTTTGGAAACGCCTAAAATCTCGTAATAATCTTGCTTAGCCATTTTTTTTGATTTGCCCCTAGATGAATGCACGGGCGGAGAGGAAAATCCCCTTCGCCCGTGTCAGTATAATTACCCGTTTATAGGGCGATTATTTTTTGTCTTTGACTTCTTCAAACTCGGCGTCGACAACATCGTCATCTTTCGCGTTGTTTGCAGAAGCATCAGCACCGGCAGTCTGCTGCTGTGCATGTTGCTGCTGGGCGATTTCCATCAGTTTCTGGGAAACCTGTGCCAGTTCCTGCATTTTCGCTTCGATAGCGGCTTTGTCTTCACCTTTCAGAGCAGTTTCCAGTGCAGTCAGCGCAGACTCGATAGCAGTTTTGTCGTCAGCCGGCAGTTTGTCGCCAGCTTCTTCAACCTGCTTACGGGTGCTGTGCAGCAGATGGTCGCCCTGGTTGCGAGTCTGTACCAGCTCTTCAAACTTACGGTCTGCTTCGGCGTTAGCTTCCGCGTCGCGTACCATTTTCTGGATTTCATCTTCGTTCAGACCAGAAGAAGCCTTGATGGTGATCTTCTGCTCTTTACCGCTGTTTTTGTCTTTTGCGGAAACGTGCAGGATACCGTCAGCATCGATATCGAAGGTAACTTCGATCTGCGGCATACCGCGCGGAGCCGGGTTGATACCATCCAGGTTGAACTGACCCAGAGATTTGTTATCAGCCGCACGTTTACGTTCACCCTGCAGCACGTGGATGGTTACCGCAGACTGGTTGTCTTCAGCGGTAGAGAACACCTGGCTGTGCTTGGTCGGGATAGTAGTGTTTTTCGCGATCAGCGTCGTCATCACACCACCCATGGTTTCGATACCCAGAGACAGCGGGGTAACGTCCAGCAGCAGTACGTCTTTCACGTCGCCAGTCAGTACACCACCCTGAACGGCAGCACCGATTGCCACAGCTTCGTCCGGGTTAACGTCTTTACGCGGCTCTTTACCAAAGAACTCAGCAACTTTCTTCTGAACCATTGGCATACGAGTCTGACCACCAACGAGGATAACATCGTCGATATCAGATACGGACAGGCCAGCGTCCTGCAGAGCAACTTTCAGCGGCTCAATGGAACGGTTCACCAGGTCTTCGACCAGGCTTTCCAGTTTTGCACGAGTCACTTTGATGTTCATGTGTTTCGGACCGGTCGCGTCTGCGGTGATGTACGGCAGGTTAACGTCGGTCTGCTGAGCGGAAGACAGTTCAATTTTCGCTTTTTCTGCCGCTTCTTTCAGGCGCTGCATTGCCAGCGGATCGTTGCGCAGGTCAATGCCCTGATCTTTCTTGAATTCTTCAACCAGGTAGTTGATCAGACGGCTGTCGAAGTCTTCACCACCCAGGTGGGTATCACCGTTGGTTGCCAGAACTTCGAAGGTTTTTTCGCCATCAACTTCGTCGATTTCGATAATGGAAATATCGAAAGTACCACCACCCAGGTCATAAACCGCGATAGTGCGGTTGCCAGTACCTTTGTCCAGACCGTAAGCCAGTGCAGCAGCGGTCGGTTCGTTGATGATACGTTTTACTTCCAGACCAGCGATACGGCCTGCGTCTTTAGTTGCCTGACGCTGAGCATCGTTAAAGTATGCCGGTACAGTGATAACTGCTTCAGTTACCGGTTCGCCCAGGTAATCTTCTGCAGTTTTCTTCATTTTTTTCAGCACTTCAGCAGAAATCTGCGGCGGTGCCATTTTCTGGCCTTTAACTTCGACCCATGCGTCGCCGTTATCAGCAGCAATAATTTTGAATGGCATGATGGAAACATCACGCTGTACTTCTTCGTCCTGGAAGCGGCGGCCAATCAGGCGTTTAATCGCAAACAGGGTGTTTTGCGGGTTCGTCACTGCCTGACGTTTAGCCGGCTGACCAACCAGAGTTTCACCATCCTGGGTATAGGCAATGATAGAAGGCGTGGTGCGATCGCCTTCGGCGTTCTCCAGCACACGAGGAGTGGTGCCATCCATAATCGCTACACAAGAGTTGGTAGTACCCAGGTCGATACCAATTATTTTACCCATCTAAACGTCTCCACTATATATTCGGTCATCATGTGGTTGTGAGTCTGTAATAGGGGCGAAACGTCTGGTTTCAACTGCCCAATTTCATTTTTTTGCAGACTCACTCACTGCGGTTGACTACTAAATGGGGTCGTAACCCACGTCATCAAGGGGGAGATGCAAAAATTTTTTGTGCTTTTGCGCAGAAATTTCACGATATGCCGGAAGAACTGAAAAAAAAGGGAACAATAACATTCACGTAAATAATGAATTTTACACAAGTTATTCACTAGAAAATTGTAATAAAAAGAAAAGATTACGTACCTGAATCTTCTTTTAGTCAGCAGTAAACTAATGGCTATTCTTCCCCCGACTACTCCCCGCTAAGAGAATCTTAATGAAATCCATTTTTATGATTTCCGCCAGCCTCGTGCTCGGCCTGATGCTGTGCTGCACCGCGCAGGCCAACGACCATAAAATCCTCGGCGTCATTGCCATGCCGCGTAACGAGACCAATGATCTGACGTTGAAACTCCCCGTTTGCCGCATTGTAAAACGCATACAACTCACTGCCGATCATGGCGATTTACAGTTAAGTGCCGCGTCGGTTTATTTCAAAGCAGCCCGTAGCGCCAGCCAAAGCCTGAACATTCCGGCTGAAATCAAAGAAGGGCAAACCACCGGCTGGATCAACATTAACAGCGATAACGACAACAAACGCTGCGTGTCAAAAATCACCTTTTCCGGTCATACGGTGAACTCATCGGATATGGCCACGCTGAAAATTATCGGCGACGACTAACCTTTTAATACAGAAGCCACAATGACATGAACGTCAACTATCTACATGATTCAGACTTAGATTTTCTACAGCATTGCAGCGAAGAACAGCTGGCAAACTTTACCCGCTTACTCACTCATAATGAAAAAGGCAAAACCCGCCTGTCCAGCGTATTAATGCGCAACGAACTGTTTAAATCGATGGAAGGGCATCCCGAGCAGCATCGCCGCAACTGGCAGCTAATTGCTGGGGAATTACAACATTTTGGCGGCGATAGCATCGCTAACAAACTGCGCGGACACGGCAAACGGTATCGCGCTATTTTACTCGATGTCTCCAAACGGCTGAAACTTAAAGCCGATAAAGAGATGTCTACCTTTGCAATTGAGCAACAGTTACTCGAACATTTTCTGCGCAATACCTGGAAAAAAATGGACGAGACGCATAAAAAGGAGTTTTTGCAGGCCGTCAACGCAAAGGTTAACGAACTGGAAGAGCTGCTGCCGTTATTGATGAAAGACAAACAACTGGCCAAAGGCGTGTCGCATCTGCTTTCCAGCCAACTTACCCGCATTTTGCGTACCCACGCTGCGATGAGCGTGCTTGGGCATGGTCTGCTACGCGGCGCGGGTCTGGGAGGGCCGGTGGGTGCAGCATTAAATGGGGTTAAAGCCGTTAGCGGCACTGCCTTTCGGGTGACAATTCCAGCAGTGTTACAAATCGCCTGTCTGCGGCGAATGGTTAGCGCCACTCAGGTCTGATACGTGACACAGGGGAAAATTTTCATTTTCCCCTCAAAAGATCATAGACACTGCCCCACTGGCTGATTATTATGCCGCGCCCTGAAAACACTACAGTTATTCAGGGAAATTATTTCACCATTCATTCGATGATGATTTTTGAGGAATTATGGGCAACACTAAGTTGGCTAATCCGGCACCGCTGGGCCTGATGGGCTTCGGCATGACCACCATTCTGCTTAACCTGCACAACGTGGGTTATTTCGCCCTGGACGGTATTATTCTTGCCATGGGCATCTTCTACGGCGGCATCGCGCAAATTTTTGCCGGTCTGCTGGAGTACAAAAAAGGCAATACTTTCGGTTTAACCGCCTTTACCTCTTACGGTTCTTTCTGGCTGACGCTGGTTGCGATTCTGCTGATGCCGAAACTGGGTCTGACCGATGCGCCAAATGCGCAGTTCCTTGGTGTCTACCTGGGTCTGTGGGGCGTGTTTACGCTGTTTATGTTCTTCGGCACGCTGAAAGGCGCACGCGTTCTGCAATTCGTTTTCTTCAGCCTGACCGTGCTGTTTGCCCTGCTGGCTATCGGTAATATTGCCGGTAACGCTGCAATCATCCATTTCGCAGGCTGGATTGGCCTGATTTGCGGTGCCAGCGCAATCTATCTGGCGATGGGTGAAGTGCTGAACGAGCAGTTTGGTCGCACCGTTCTGCCGATTGGTGAATCCCACTAATTGTTTGAGATCCCCCCGTTCGGGGGGATTTTTTTATTCGCTCACTTCGCGTCTTGCACTCTTCGGTCTGAATGCAGCAACCACTTCTGGTGCCGTTTCAACGTATGGCCCTTCCAGCAACTGAATGCAGTACGGTACGCTGGCAAAAATACCGTGCACCACAACGTTACCCTCAGCGTCCTTCACACCTTCCAGCGTCTCTTTAATAGACTTCGGCTGACCGGGTAAGTTAAGGATCAGTGCCTGTTTACGAATCACGCCAACCTGACGCGAAAGGATCGCCGTCGGCACAAAATGCAGGCTAATCTGGCGCATCTGTTCACCAAAGCCCGGCATCTCGCGGTCAGCTACTGCCAGCGTTGCATCAGGCGTCACGTCACGGCGCGCCGGCCCAGTCCCTCCCGTAGTGAGTACCAGATGGCAACTCATTTCATCCACCAGCTCACACAGGGTTTGTTCAATGATCGCCTGCTCATCAGGGATTAAGCGGGTTTCCAGCTCAAATGGCGTTGTCAGTGCTGATGTCAGCCATTCTTCCAGTGCAGGGATGCCTTTATCCTGATAAACGCCGCTGGATGCGCGATCAGAGATGGAAACTAAGCCGATACGTAAAGTATTCATCAAGATTTTTCCGTTTAAACAGTCTCGTTAAACAGAATGATACACTGCGAAGGGAGTGACAGACAGGCTTCAGAAGAGGTAGCGTGACCGACTTCCCGGTCACGCTAAGAATGATTACAGCAGATCGCCGATCATTTTTTCCAGTTTTTCCTGGTCAACAGCAAACTTACGGATACCTTCCGCCAGTTTATCTACTGCCATTGGATCCTGGTTGTGCTGCCACAGGAACTCGGACTCGGTGATACGCGCCGGACGCGCTTTCACTTCGCCGGTGTAAGACAGTTTACGTTCGATAGCCCCTTCGCTCTCAGCCAGCTCTTTCAGCAGTGCCGGTGCAATGGTCAGACGGTCGCAGCCTGCCAGTTCCAGAATTTCGCCGATGTTACGGAAGCTTGCGCCCATAACCACGGTTTCATAACCGTGCTCTTTGTAGTACTGGTAGATTTCCGATACAGATACCACGCCCGGATCTTCTGCCGGCGCATACTCTTTCTTATCGGTATTGGCTTTGTACCAATCCAGAATACGACCAACGAACGGAGAGATCAGGAACACGCCCGCTTCCGCACAAGCACGCGCCTGAGCGAAGGAGAACAGCAGAGTCAGGTTACAGTTGATACCTTCTTTTTCCAGCTGTTCAGCAGCACGGATACCCTGCCAGGTAGACGCCAGTTTGATCAGAATACGATCGTTGCTGATGCCCGCATCGTTGTAGAGTTTGATCAGGCGTTTTGCTTTCGCAATTGACGCTTCAGTGTCATAAGAAAGACGCGCATCAACTTCAGTGGAGATACGGCCAGGAACCAGTTTCAGGATTTCCAGACCAATGTTTACGGCCAGTTTGTCAGTCGCGTCCACGATTTGCTGTGCGCGATCATTGCTCTGCTGTTTCGCCCATGCGACAGCATCATCAATCAACTTGCGGTATTCCGGAATCTGCGCTGCATTAAGAATGAGAGAAGGGTTGGTTGTGGCATCCTGCGGTTGATACAGCTTCATTGCCGCGATGTCCCCAGTGTCGGCCACTACAGTGGTGTACTGACGAAGGGAGGTCAATTTGTCCGTCATGATAGTATTTCTCTTTAAACAGCTTGTTAGGGGGATGTAACCGGTCTGCCCTGATGATATCACGACGCAACGACAGCGCAACCGCAGACGAGAGGGTTATAGCCAGGCGAGACTGTTTAGGTTTTCTGACACTGCGTTGATATCGCTCGCCATTTTTAAACAAAAACTCGAGTATGCTACCCAGGCGTTATCTACCAATGCACATCGTATATAATTCTTAATCAATTGGTAACGTTTACACAGGAATGTAACCGCGTGCCGGCGACAAGAGGGATACGAATGCCTGATTTTTTCTCTTTTATTAACAATGTTCTATGGGGATCAGTGATGATCTACCTGCTCTTCGGTGCAGGTTGCTGGTTCACTTTTCGCACCGGATTCGTTCAGTTTCGCTATATTCGCCAGTTTGGCAAAAGTCTCAAAAATAGCGTTCATCCCCAACCGGGTGGCTTAACCTCTTTTCAGTCACTGTGCACCAGCCTTGCCGCGCGCGTCGGCAGCGGTAACCTCGCAGGTGTTGCGTTGGCCATTACTGCCGGTGGACCCGGTGCTATCTTCTGGATGTGGATTGCCGCATTTATCGGCATGGCGACCTCTTTTGCAGAATGTTCCCTTGCCCAGCTTTATAAAGAACGTGACGCTAATGGGCAGTTTCGCGGTGGTCCAGCATGGTATATGGCGCGTGGATTGGGGATGCGCTGGATGGGCGTGCTATTCGCTATCTTTTTGCTCATTGCCTACGGATTGATTTTCAGCGGTGTTCAGGCAAACGCCGTTGCCCGCGCGATGAATTTTGCGTTTGATGTTCCACCATTAGTAACTGGCATCATTCTCGCCGTCTTTACCCTGTTGGCGATAACCCACGGTATTCATGGCGTAGCCCGACTGATGCAATGGTTTGTCCCCGCGATGGCATTAATCTGGGTACTCGCCAGTCTGGTCATTTGTGCGATGAATATCGAGCAACTTCCTCACGTCATTTGGTCTATTTTTGAAAGCGCCTTTGGCTGGCAGGAAGCGGCAGGCGGCGCGGCGGGCTACACCCTGAGTCAGGCGGTTACAAACGGCTTTCAGCGCAGTATGTTTTCTAATGAGGCGGGAATGGGTTCGACACCAAACGCAGCGGCGGCAGCGGCATCCTGGCCGCCGCATCCGGCTGCGCAAGGCATTGTCCAGATGATTGGCATTTTCATCGACACCCTGGTCATCTGCACGGCGAGCGCCATGCTGATATTACTGGCCGGAAACGGTACAACCTATATGCCGCTGGAGGGTATACAACTTCTCCAGAAAGCGATGCGAGCACTAATGGGTTCCTGGGGGGCAGAGTTTGTCACAATAGTGGTAATTCTGTTTGCCTTCAGCTCCATCGTCGCCAATTACATTTATGCAGAAAATAATCTTTTCTTTTTACGCCTGAACAGCCCCAAAGCGATCTGGTGCCTGCGTATCTGCATCTTTACCACCGTGATTGGTGGCACGCTACTTAGCCTACCCATGATGTGGCAACTGGCTGATATTATTATGGCGTGTATGGCGATCACTAATCTGACCGCTATTTTACTGCTCTCTCCGGTAGTGCATACCATTGCTAGTGATTATCTTCGCCAGCGTAAACTTGGTGTGCGTCCGGTGTTTGATCCACTGCGCTACCCGGATATCGACCAGCAACTCGCGCCTGATACGTGGGATGATGTTTCGCGAGACTAATCACAACTATCGATCAATTCATCCGCTTTTTTTGCTACAGTCGCTGTAAATTTCCTGCAAGGACTGGATATGCTGATTCTGATTTCACCTGCGAAAACGCTTGATTATCAAAGCCCGTTGGCTACCACGCGCTATACGTTGCCGGAGCTGTTAGACAACTCACAGCAGCTTATTCACGAAGCGCGGAAGCTGACGCCCCCGCAGATTAGCACGCTGATGCGCATCAGCGACAAACTGGCGGGTATCAACGCCGCTCGCTTTCATGACTGGCAGCCAGATTTCACGCCAGAGAATGCCCGACAGGCGATTCTGGCGTTCAAAGGCGATGTCTACACCGGTTTACAGGCCGAAACCTTCGGTGAAGACGATTTCGCTTTTGCCCAGCAGCATTTGCGTATGCTTTCCGGTTTGTATGGCGTACTGCGCCCGCTCGATTTAATGCAGCCATATCGTCTGGAGATGGGTATCCGTCTTGAGAACGCCAGGGGTAAAGATCTGTACCAATTCTGGGGTGATGTGATCACCAACAAGCTGAACGAGGCGCTCGAAGCGCAAGGCGATCAGGTAGTGATTAACCTGGCATCAGATGAGTATTTTAAATCAGTGAAACCGAAGAAACTGAATGCTGAGATTATCAAGCCGGTGTTCCTCGATGAGAAGAACGGTAAGTTTAAGGTTATTAGCTTCTACGCTAAAAAAGCGCGTGGCCTAATGAGTCGTTTTATTATTGAAAATCGCCTGACCAAACCAGAGCAACTGACTGGTTTTAATAGTGAAGGTTACTTCTTCGATGAAGCCAGTTCCAGCAATGGCGAACTGGTGTTTAAACGCTACGAACTGCGTTAAGTGTGTGGTAAATGCCGGATGCGGCGTAAACGCCTTATCCGGTCTACAAAGCATGTAGATTCAATATATTGTAGAGATCACGTAGGCCTGATAAGCGTAGCGCATCAGGCAATTTGGCGTTTGTCATCAGTCTCAAATGCCGGAGGTCATCCGGCATTTATATTTACCGATGGTGACTGTCCGGACCTGGACGATGATCGCCGCCGTGATCGTGTCGATGATCTCCACGGTGATCATTTCGATGATCATTATACCAATTATGACGCGGCGATCCGTGTGGGTGCCAGCGATTGTCTCGCCATTCATAATTTCGATACCACCAGTCACGGTCACGCCAGTAACCGCCATCCCAGTAGTAACCACGGTGGTCGCGATCGCCAATCTGTAATGTCACTGAAGGTACTAGCATTATTTCCCCAGCCTGCGCTGCCATAGGAGCGACCAGAATCAGGGAAAGTGCGAGTAGGATAGGTTGCATCTTTTTCACAGGTGACTCCTTTTATCATTGCCAGTTATGGGCCGATATCAGGAGCTTACGGTAAAAGAATCCCTGTTGTCATTCTCTACAATTGAAAGAGCTAAGTTACCGCATTTATTGAAAATTTCTCCTTTTTTTCTGTCGATTTTTCTCATGTTTTCTCCATAAAAAAGCCGAACTGCATAAACGCAAGTCCGGCCATTTTCAGGAAATTAATGGATACTACTTATGATTCATCATCAGCTTGCGCAACGCGGCGAAATCGGCGGGCAGATTATGAGAAAGCAGCGGTAATTCAGCTCGTTCTGCCAGCTCTTTTGGCAGCGCCAGCGATTCACCGAGAATCGCTTCCACACTCTCTTTAAACTTCGCCGGATGTGCGGTGCCGAGGAACAGACCATATTCGCCTGGATGCAACTGGTCACGCAGCGCACGGTAAGCCACAGCAGCGTGCGGTTCTGAGGTATAGCCCAGCTCTTTTAACTCGCGCATCGTCTGTTGCGTGGTTTCATCATCCACCGCAGCATAACCCAGCTCTTTCAGTTGCCAGACTTTCCGGCGGAACAACTCTTCCACACGCGGCCAGTTATTCGGCTGGCTAACATCCATCGCATTGGATAACGTCGCCTGGGTGGCTTTTGGCGACCACTGCCCGTCGTGCAGGAAACGCGGCACTGTATCGTTCACGTTAGTGGCAGCGATAAAACGCTTCACCGGCAGACCGAGAGATTTCGCCAGCAGGCCTGCCGTCAAATCGCCGAAGTTACCGCTCGGCACCGAGACAACCAGCTGGTTGCGCGCTTCCTGCGGCAACTGCGCCACAGCTTCAAAGTAGTAGCAAATTTGTGCCAGCAAGCGGCTGATGTTAATGGAGTTAGCGGAGTTTAACCCCAGCGCCACTTTCAGTTCTTCATCATCAAACGCCTGCTTCACCAGAGCCTGACAGGCATCGAAATCGCCGTCGATGGCAACGGTTTCAATATTGCCGCCCAGCGTACAGAACAGCTTTTCTTGCAGGGGACTGATTTTGCCGTGTGGATAGAGGATAACCACTTTTACATTCGGTAAACCGTAGAAAGCGTGAGCCACTGCCGCCCCGGTATCGCCGGAGGTTGCAGTCAGAATGGTCACTGGCTTATCGCCCGCAATATGGGTCAGCATTTGCGCCATAAAGCGACCGCCGAAATCTTTAAATGCCAGCGTTGGCCCGTGGAACAGTTCCAGACAACCGACATCGCTTTCAACTTTGGCAACCGGAGCCGGAAAGGCAAACGCCGCGCGCACGCGCTCTTCCAGTACGTCCTGCGGGATCTCATCACCAATAAACGCTGAGAGGATCTTCGCGCTGCGAGTGACAAAATCCAGCTTCAGCATCTCATCAATTTCGGTCAGACTAAATTCCGGTAGGTCGTGCGGAAAAAACAGCCCCTGATTTTTGCCCAACCCCTGCGTTACGGCTTGCGCAAAGCTGACCTGCTCGTTGTGATCTTTCAGATTGTAGAGTTTCATTTATTTTTCCAGTACTCGTGCGCCCGCCGTATCCAGCCGGCAAATATGAACAAAACCTTCCTGATTTTGCAGGTAGTTCTTACCCAACCAGTCGGCAACGCGCTGGGCGGTATCCGGCTTGTCACACAAAGCGAACAAGGTCGGACCGGAGCCAGAGATACCGCTCGCTACCGCGCCGATTTCCGCAACCGCCTGCCGCGCCTGCCTGAAACCTGGCAATAAACGTTCACGGTAGGGTTCAGCGATAACATCTTTCATCAACTTCGCGGCAAGCTCAGGCTGACGGGAATAGCAGGCATGAATGAAGCCCGCCAGATGTCGCCCGTGCGCAATGCAATCCTGGCGGCGATACTGCGCCGGTAATATCGCTCGAGCTTCTGCTGTCGAGACTTTAATCCCCGGATACGCCAGCACCCACAGCCACTCATCAAACCCCGGCACTTGCTGGCTGATGATGCCATTTTCTTCGATCATCAACTGCATACCACCAAGAAAACACGGTGCCACGTTGTCGTAATGAATGCTGCCAGAGATACGCCCTTCCAGCTCGCCCATCAAGGCCAGTAAGCGGGTATCATTGAGCGGCTTGCCGCAGTGTTCATTCATTGCTACCAGTGCCGCAACCACCGAACAGGCGCTGGAACCTAAGCCAGAACCGATCGGCATATTCTTTTCCAGGGTCATCGCCACTGGAATTTGCTTGCCCAACTCCTGGCAAAAACGCTCCCAGCACTGATAAACGATATTTTCTCGTGGCTCTGACGGTAGCTTGTCGGCAAACCGTCCAAGGTTGTTGAGACTGAATGTCTCTGCCGCCTCAACAGTCACTACATCTCCGAGCAATGCACCATCAACAGGCGTTACCGCCGCGCCAAGCACATCAAACCCGACGCTCATATTGGCACTGGAAGCCGGAGCATAAACTTTAACCATGTCAGACTCCTAACTTCCATGAGAGGGTGCGTAGCAGATCGGCAAAGACACCGGCAGCCGTAACTTCATTGCCCGCGCCGTATCCACGCAGAACCAACGGCAGCGGCTGATAATAGTGGCTATAGAAGGCCAGGGCATTTTCGCCATTTTTCACTTTGAACAGCGGATCGTTGCCATCTACTTCAGCAATTTTCACGCGGCAGACGCCATCTTCATCAATATTGCCAACATAGCGCAAAACTTTGCCCTCATCTCGAGCCTTCGCCACGCGCGCGGCAAAGAGATCGTCGAGCTGTGACAGATTCGCCATAAAAGCTGCAACATCACCCTCTGCGTTAAACTCTGCGGGCAGCACAGGTTCGATCTCAATATCCGCTAATTCCAGTTCGCGTCCGGTTTCACGGGCGAGAATCAACAGTTTGCGCGCCACATCCATACCAGAAAGATCATCACGCGGATCCGGTTCGGTATAACCCATTTCGCGCGCCAGCGTGGTCGCCTCGGAGAAACTCATGCCTTCGTCTAACTTGCCGAAGATGTAAGAAAGCGAACCAGAAAGAATGCCGGAGAATTTCATCAACTCATCACCTGCGTTGAGCAGGTTTTGCAGATTCTCAATGACCGGTAATCCCGCACCGACGTTGGTGTCATAGAGGAATTTACGTCGCGATTTTTCCGCCGCATAACGCAACTGGTGGTAGTAATCCATCGACGAGGTGTTGGCCTTTTTGTTTGGCGTAACAACGTGGAAACCTTCGCGCAGGAAGTCGGCATATTGATCCGCTACCGCCTGGCTGGAGGTGCAGTCAACAATGACCGGGTTCAGCAGATGATATTCTTTCACCAGGCGAATTAAGCGCCCAAGGTTGAACGGCTCTTTCGCTTGCGCCAGTTCTTCCTGCCAGTTTTCCAGGTTAAGACCATGCACATTGGTCAGCAACGCCTTCGAATTGGCAACGCCACAGACTCGTAAATCAATATGTTTGTTCTTCAGCCAGCTTTGCTGACGCTTCAGTTGCTCCAGCAGCGCGCCGCCAACGCCACCGACGCCAATCACAAACACTTCGATAACCTGATCGGTATTGAACAGCATCTGGTGGGTAACGCGCACACCAGTGGTCGCATCATCGTTATTTACCACCACGGAGATTGAACGTTCAGAAGACCCTTGGGCAATGGCGACAATGTTGATATTAGCGCGAGCCAGCGCGGCAAAGAATTTCGCCGAGATCCCACGCAGCGTGCGCATACCATCGCCCACCACCGAGATAATAGCCAGCCGTTCTGTCACTGCCAGCGGCTCCAGTAAGCCTTCTTTCAGTTCAAGATAGAACTCTTCCTGCATTGCCCGTTCAGCTCGCACACAGTCGCTTTGTGGAACGCAGAAACTGATGCTGTATTCGGAAGACGATTGCGTAATCAGCACCACTGAAATGCGGGCGCGTGACATTGCTGCAAAGACGCGCGCCGCCATGCCGACCATCCCTTTCATTCCGGGACCAGAAACGCTGAACATCGCCATGTTATTCAGATTGGAAATACCCTTGACCGGTAATTCATCTTCATCACGGCTGGCACCAATGAGCGTCCCTGGCGCTTGTGGATTTCCGGTGTTTTTAATCAGGCAAGGGATCTGGAACTGAGCGATGGGGGTAATGGTGCGGGGGTGAAGAACTTTAGCGCCGAAATAGGAAAGCTCCATCGCTTCCTGATAGGACATCGACTTTAACAACCTCGCATCGGGCACCTGACGCGGGTCGCAGGTATAGACCCCGTCGACGTCCGTCCAGATTTCGCAACAATCGGCACGTAAACAGGCAGCCAGCACCGCAGCGGAGTAGTCGGAACCATTACGTCCCAGCACCACCAGTTCGCCTTTTTCATTACCGGCGGTGAAGCCTGCCATCAGCACCATGTGGTCAGCCGGAATGCGGCTTGCCGCAATACGGCGGGTGGATTCAGCAATATCGACGGTAGATTCGAGGTAATGACCGACTGCCAGCAGTTTTTCGACTGGATCGATAACGGTAACGTTGTGACCGCGCGCTTCCAGTACACCGGCCATAATGGCGATCGACATTTTTTCACCACGGCAGATCAACGCAGCGTTGATGCTGTCCGGGCACTGTCCCAACAGGCTGATACCATGCAGAACATGTTTGATTTGGGCAAATTCTTGATCGACGAAAGTTTTCAGTTGCGCCAGCGGGAATCCCGGCTGGGCGGCGGCGAGTCCCGTCAGAAGTTCGGCAAAAATACGTTCGGCATCGCTGATATTGGGCAAAGCATCCTGGCCGCTAATCGTTTTTTCAATCATCGCCACCAGATGGTTGGTTATTTTGGCGGGAGCAGAGAGGACTGTAGCCACCTGCCCCTGCCTGGCATTGCTTTCCAGAATATCGGCAACCCGCAGAAAACGTTCTGCATTTGCCACTGATGTACCGCCGAACTTCAACACTCGCATGGTTGTTACCTCGTTACCTTTGGTCGAAAAAAAAGCCCGCACTGTCAGGTGCGGGCTTTTTTCTGTGTTTCCTGTACGCGTCAGCCCGCACCGTTACCTGTGGTAATGGTGATGGTGGTGGTAATGGTGGTGCTGATGCGTTTCATGGATGTTGTGTACTCTGTAATTTTTATCTGTCTGTGCGCTATGCCTATATTGGTTAAAGTATTTAGTGACCTAAGTCAATAAAATTTTAATTTACTCACGGAAGGCAACCAGTTCATAAGCTGCTGGCAGATGCTCTTTTTTTAATCCACTCAGAGACAGATTTCCCGTTGCAGTCAGAATGAAAACCTAAAAACAACATGACGTGGCGTTTTTTATTTGGTGATATTTTTTTCAATATCATGCAACAAACGATGCAACATTGCGGTATCCCGTTGCTCTAAAAGCCCCAGACGTTGCTGTAACCAGTCGACCAGTTTTGTGTCATCTGCCACCGCTAACGTCGTTAACAACGACATGGCACGTTCGCGTAAAGCGCGCAGTTGATGTTGGTCTGCCGTTGCGTTACTTTTCGTCGGTTGTTGTATTAATGTTGCTAATTGATAGCAATAGACCATCACCGCCTGCCCCAGATTGAGCGAAGGGTAATCTGCCACCATTGGCACACCGGTAAGAATATCAGCCAGTGCCAGTTCCTCGTTGGTCAGCCCGGAATCTTCACGACCAAAGACCAGCGCCACGTGATTCATCCACGCCAATTTTTCTTCCAACAATGGCACCAGTTCCACCGGTGTCGCGTAGTAATGATATTTCGCCCGACTACGCGCTGTGGTGGCAACAGTGAAATCTACGTCATGTAACGATTCAGCCAGCGTCGGAAAAACTTTAATATTATCAATAATATCACCGGAGCCATGTGCAACCCATCGGGTGGCTGGCTCCAGGTGTGCCTGACTATCGACAATCCGCAGTTCACTAAATCCCATCGTTTTCATTGCCCGCGCTGCTGCCCCAATATTTTCTGCTCTGGCGGGTGCGACCAGAATAATCGTCAAACGCATGTTGCTACTCTTCTTGACCAAATAACCGCGAATAGAGTGATGAATGTCAACTTACTGCGCGGAGAGAATTTACAAAATATTAACGCAAGTCGCAGAAAAAGCCCTTTACTTAACTTAAAAAAAGCTAAACTATTTCTTGACTGTACTAACCGTTCAATTGTTAAAAAACGCTACATATCTTTCTGTTTACTTAGGATAATTTTATAAAAAATAAATCTCGACAATTGGATTCACCACGTTTATTAGTTGTAGGATGCAACTAGTTGGATTATTAAAATAATGTGACGAAAGCTAGCATTTAGATACGATGATTTCATCAAACTGTTAACGTGCTACAATTGAACTTGATATATGTCAACGAAGCGTAGTTTTATTGGGTGTCCGGCACGTCTTAGCCTGTTATGTCGCTGTTAAAATGGTTAGGATGACAGCCGTTTTTGACACTGTCGGGTCCTGAGGGAAAGTACCCACGACCAAGCTAATGATGTTGTTGACGTTGATGGAAAGTGCATCAAGAACGCAATTACGTACTTTAGTCATGTTACGCCGATCATGTTAATTTGCAGCATGTATCAGGCAGGTCAGGGACTTTTGTACTTCCTGTTTCGATTTAGTTGGGAATTTAGGTAGCAAACATGCAGACCCCGCACATTCTTATCGTTGAAGACGAGTTGGTAACACGCAACACGTTGAAAAGTATTTTCGAAGCGGAAGGCTATGATGTTTTCGAAGCGACAGATGGCGCGGAAATGCATCAGATCCTCTCTGAATATGACATCAACCTGGTGATCATGGATATCAATCTGCCGGGTAAGAACGGTCTTCTGTTAGCGCGTGAACTGCGCGAGCAGGCGAATGTTGCGTTGATGTTCCTGACTGGCCGTGACAACGAAGTCGATAAAATTCTCGGCCTCGAAATCGGTGCAGACGATTACATCACCAAACCGTTCAACCCGCGTGAATTGACTATCCGTGCACGCAACTTGCTGTCTCGTACCATGAATCTGGGTACTGTCAGCGAAGAACGTCGTAGCGTTGAAAGCTACAAGTTCAATGGTTGGGAACTGGACATCAACAGCCGTTCGTTGATCGGCCCTGATGGCGAACAGTACAAACTGCCGCGCAGCGAGTTCCGCGCCATGCTTCACTTCTGTGAAAACCCAGGCAAAATTCAGTCTCGTGCTGAACTGCTGAAGAAAATGACCGGCCGTGAGCTGAAGCCGCACGACCGTACTGTAGACGTGACAATCCGTCGTATTCGTAAGCATTTCGAATCTACGCCGGATACGCCGGAAATCATCGCCACCATTCACGGTGAAGGTTATCGCTTCTGCGGTGATCTGGAAGATTAATCGGCTTACCACCGTCAAAAAAACGGCGCTTTTTAGCGCCGTTTTTATTTTTCAACATTATTTCCAGATACGTAACTCATCGTCCATTGTGGCTTCTTTGCTGGTTTTCATTTTCGGCAGTGAAAACGCATACCAGTCGATATTACGTGTCACAAACATCATGCCTGCCAGCGCCACCACCAGCACACTGGTTCCCAACAACAGCGCGCTATCGGCAGAATTCAGCAGTCCCCACATCACGCCATCCAGCAACAACAGCGCGAGGGTAAACAACATGCTGTTGCGCCAGCCTTTTAATACTGCCTGCAAGTAAATACCGTTCATTAACGCCCCAATCAGACTGGCGATTATCCAGGCCACGGTAAAACCGGTATGTTCAGAAAGCGCCAGCAAGAGCAAATAAAACATCACCAATGACAGCCCTACCAGCAAATATTGCATCGGGTGTAAACGCTTTGCCGTTAATGTTTCAAAAACAAAGAAAGCCATAAAAGTTAGCGAGATCAGCAAAATGGCGTACTTGGTCGCCCGATCCGTTAATTGATACTGATCGGCTGGCGTAGTGACTGCGACGCTAAACGCCGGGAAATTTTCCCAGCCGCTATCATTGCCTGAAGCAAAACGCTCACCGAGATTATTAGCAAACCAGCTACTTTGCCATTGCGCCTGAAAACCGGACGCACTTATTTCCCGTTTAGCTGGCAAAAAATCGCCTAAAAAACTGGGGTGCGGCCAGTTGCTGGTTAAGGTCATCTCGCTATTACGTCCCGTCGGAACCACAGAAAAATCACCAGTACCGCTTAAATTCAGCGCCATATTCAGCTTCAGGTTCTGCTTCAGCCAGTCTCCTTCGGGTAAAGGGATATGCACGCCCTGCCCGCCTCGCTCTAACCCGGTGCCGGGTTCAATAGTCAACGCCGTTCCGTTAAGTTCAGACGCTTTCACCACGCCAATGCCACGCGCGTCACCAACGCTAATCACGATAAACGGCTTGCCTAAGGTGATATTTGGCGCATTAAGTTCGCTAAGACGCGAAACGTCAAAATCGGCTTTCAGCGTTAAATCACTGTGCCAGACCTGGCCGGAATAAATACCGATCTTCCGTTCTTCCACATTCTGATTACCATCAACCATCAACGACTCCGGTAACCAGAAACGGATAAAACTCCGCTTGCGCTCCACAGTTTTATCCTCTTCCTGCACCGTATAAAGCTCGGTCACAGGAATAGCGATAAGCGGCCCAACCAACTTTTGTGGCCCGCTGGTGCTTTGACGAATCGCATCTTCAACATCGCTACGGTAATCGGCACGTTCGACAATCACCTGCCGAATCAACATTAATGGAATCAACAACAGCAACACCGCGCCAAACAAAGTGGTCATTTTCCAGAACAGGGGGGATTTCAACATAGTCTTCTCCTTTGCAATGGCGGCAGTGTATGAAGGCTATGTGGGAAGAATTTGAAGTTATGTGAAGTGACGGTGAAGCCGAAGCGAGGCCAGCACACCGCCTTCCGGCATGTTGTGCAGCGTGACTTCGCCATTGAGCAAACGGGCAACTTCGCTGACAAACGCCAGCCCCAGCCCACTGCTTTTTTGCCCATTTGCACGCGGCAAAGAGTAAAAGCGTTCAAAAATGCGCGGCAGCGCGTAGTCAGGAATGCCACTGCCGGTATCCTGCACCTTAAGCGTGACTTGCTCCTGATCTGCCACAGCACTAAGCGTTATGCAGCCATGATCGGGAGTGAAATCGATGGCGTTATCCAGTAAATTCCCCAGCGCCTGCTCCAGTAACGCAGGTTCAGCAGCAACGTTAACCTCAATGGGCATAACATGCAGAGTGATATTTTTTTCTGCCAGCTGCACGGTGCGCGCTTCGCTGATGCGGTTAAATAATGCCGCTACGTCAACCGCAGAAAGAACCACTTCCTGGCGATTCTCCAGTCTTGCCTGGCGTAATAACGTTTCAACCAGCGCCTGCATTCGCGCATTTTGCGTCAAAATATTATCGGTAAAGCGAGCCACTACTTCCGGCGGTGGGCCTTCACGTAAAATTTCCGCCGCGCCACGAATCGCCGCCAGTGGGCTTTTTAGCTCATGGGTTAATGCGTAAACATACTGCTCAATATAGTTTTTCCCTTCCAGCTTCACGCGCATACTTTCCAGCGCCTGCGCTAACTTACGCAGCTCGCTACTGCCGAGTTCAGGGAGAGGAACGGGTTTATTGTCGGTAACGGAATCAGCATAGCGGGTGAGCCGGGCAATGGAGCGGTTGATCCACCAAACCATTCCCGCGCCAATCACCAGCGCAATCCCCAACAAAATGGTACTCGCCCATAAAATTCGCCGCTCACTGCGTTTAATGACCGGCGCCATCGCTGCGTTCGGTTTGCCTACGCTCAAAACACCAATTAGCCGCGAACCGTCCATAATCGGCGCGGCAACATACATTACAGAACTTTCGGGATCGGCAGGATTTTGCAACGTGCTACGCGCGCCATACTGACCACGCAACGTTAACCAGACATCATTCCAGCGGGAATAATCCTGCCCCACGGCTTTATTTGCCGAATCGAACAATACTTTGCCCTGCGCATCGGTCATATAGACATGGTATTCATTGCGCACTTTGTTAATGCCGCCGATATTGGCGCGAAACGGGCGATTTTGTAGCTGGTTAAACGCCTGCGCCAGTTGTCCATGCTCGGGGTCACCAGAGAGCAAATCGGGACGCGCCAGCTCCGCCAGCAACGTTGCGGTGTCGATCAGCGTCCCTTCCGTCGCCCTTCGCACGCCCGGTTTAACTTCTTTGACAAAAATTGCCAGTACGAACCAGGCCGCCACCGCCACCAGTAAAAAATAGCCCAGCAACAGGCGCATCCCGATGCGCATTACAGGCTCCTCAGACTGTATCCCATTCCGCGATGAGTATTAATCGGCGAAAGGTCGGGATTTATAGCGCGCAGTTTGGCGCGCAGCGTTTTGATGTGAGTATCGACGGTGCGATCGTAAGTGTCCTGTGCATCTTCCCAGACGCTATCCATCAATTGCTGGCGTGACCAGACACGGCCTGGCGACTTGAGTAACGTTTTCAACAACAAAAATTCGTACCGTGTCAGCGTTAATGGCGTGTCAAACCAGCTTATCTGCGCCGCAGGTTCATTCAGTTCAAAATGACCAATACGGATGACGGGAGACGGCGTAGAAAACTTCTTCACCCGACGCAGTAAGGTGCGCACTCTGGCGCACACTTCGCGGGGTGAAAATGGTTTAGCCACGTAGTCGTCAGCGCCAATCTCCAGCCCAAGCAGGCGATCCACCTCTTCACTACGGGCGGTCAGAAACAGTACGGGCAACGCAGGATGCAGCGCCAGCAACTGGCGACACAGTTCGAAACCGCTAATATCGGGCAGGCCGACATCGAGAATGATAACGTCAGGAACCTGCAGGCGCGCTTTATCCAGCGCCGGTAAGCCCCGTTCAAAGAACTCGACGGCAAAACCTTCCTGCTGCAACATGTAGACCAGCGTGTCGGCTATCCCTTGCTCGTCTTCCACTAACCAGACCGTTTCCCGTTGCATAAATCGCCTCTGTTATTGTCGCCACGGCATGACAGGAACGGCGCTGATGGCATTTTTCGGTGAACCATCGACAACTTTGTCGGAGTAAGCCAGGTAAGCGAGCGCGTTGCGTTTGGCGTCATAGAAACGCACGACCTGTAACGACTTAAAGACCAGAGAAGTCCGTTTTTTGAACACGACTTCGCCCTGAGCTTTGCCGTTTTTAATGCGATCCGACAGTTCAATCGGTCCTACCTGCTGGCAGGAAATGGCCGCATCGGAAGTATCTTCCGCCAGACCTAATCCTCCTTTAATACCGCCGGTTTTCGCCCGACTCACATAACAGGTGACGTTTTTCACATCGGGATCGTCAAAGGCTTCTACGACAATTTTGTGATCCGGGCCGATCATTTTAAATACGGTGTCGACCGAACCAATTTCTTCCGCATGAGCCAATGGCCCCAGCATTATCAGGCTTAAGGACAAGATCAAATGCTTGTATTTCATATTGTTACCATTTTTATAAGTTACACTGAGCAATTAGTTCGTCACGATAAATAACATATTGATTAAGAACAAAATCTCAATTCTTTTATCTCCGTCAAGACCTAAAACATACTCTGCTAAGAAAAAAACACTGAATGCTAAAACAGCAAAAAATGCTATTATCCAATTACCTGATGTCAGGTGCTCGTTGTTGAAAGGATGAGGATATTTTATGGATCAGGCCGGCATTATTCGCGACCTTTTAATCTGGCTGGAAGGTCATCTGGATCAGCCCCTGTCGCTCGACAATGTAGCGGCGAAAGCAGGTTATTCCAAGTGGCACTTACAGAGAATGTTTAAAGATGTCACTGGCCATGCTATTGGCGCGTATATTCGTGCTCGTCGTTTGTCGAAATCGGCGGTCGCACTACGCCTGACTGCGCGTCCGATTCTGGATATCGCGCTGCAATACCGCTTCGACTCTCAACAGACATTTACCCGCGCATTCAAGAAGCAGTTTGCCCAGACTCCCGCACTTTACCGCCGTTCTCCTGAATGGAGCGCCTTTGGTATTCGCCCGCCGCTACGTCTGGGGGAATTTACCATGCCAGAGCACAAATTTGTCACCCTGGAAGATACGCCGCTGATTGGTGTTACCCAGAGCTACTCCTGCTCGCTGGAGCAAATCTCTGATTTCCGCCACGAAATGCGCTACCAGTTCTGGCACGATTTTCTCGGTAACTCGCCAACCATTCCGCCAGTGCTTTACGGTTTGAACGAAACGCGTCCAAGCCAGGATAAAGACGACGAGCAAGAAGTGTTTTACACCACGGCTCTGGCTCGGGATCAAGCCGACGGCTATGTACTGACCGGGCATCCGGTGCTGTTGCAGGGCGGCGACTATGTGATGTTTACCTACGAAGGTCTGGGAACCGGCGTGCAGGAGTTTATTCTGACGGTATACGGAACCTGTATGCCGATGCTCAACCTGACTCGCCGTAAAGGCCAGGATATTGAGCGATACTACCCGGCAGAAGATGCCAAAGCGGGAGATCGCCCAATTAATCTGCGCTGCGAGCTGCTTATTCCGATACGTCGTTAACGCTGTAGCTCGTCTAATGCAGGGGCGTCCAGATGCGAGATGTCCCCTGCAGTTTCAACGACCCAGCCAGATGCCAGCCACAGGCTTTCCTGATAATCCACGCGCGAAATAGAACAGTTACGCAGACGTAAGCGTCGTTCTGCCCATGCCGGTAAGCCCAGAATGGTACTCACCAGGCATCCCAGCGCGATACCGTGGCTCACCAGCAGCGGTCGGCTTCCCGGTGGTAAATCCCGACAAGATTCCAGTGCTGCGTTAACGCGATCGCTAAGTTCCTGCATCGACTCGCCTTCAGGAATACGCCCGTCAACGGTGCCATTGACGAGCTGACGACGCCAGTTCTCTTCTTCTTCAGTCAAAGAGTCAATGTGTCTTTTCTCCAGCACGCCCATATTTAACTCACGCAAGCGGGAATCAAAGATGATGTCACAACCACAAGCCTGGGCGATGATTTCCGCCGTACGCCGGGTGCGGCCTAAATCACTACTGATAATATGCGTAATGCCAAGCTCTTTGGCACGGTTCGCCACCTGCATTGCCTGTTGCTCACCTTTTGCAGTCAGCGGGCTGTCAGACTGGCCCTGAATACGTCGCTCGGCGTTCCACTGGGTTTCACCGTGGCGGACAAGGTATACCTGTAACATGCTTTTTTTCCGTATACTGCTTTAACGTTAATTTTGTGAGTAATCCTGATTATGCACCATGTTGTCTGTGCGACCACCAATCCCGCTAAAATTCAGGCCATTCTGCAGGCATTTCACGAGATCTTCGGCGAAGGATCCTGCCATATTGAGTCCGTTGCCGTCGAGAGCGGCGTACCGGAACAGCCCTTTGGCAGTGAGGAAACGCGCGCTGGCGCACGAAATCGGGTAGCAAATTCCCGTCATTTACGCCCAGAGGCTGATTTTTGGGTAGCGATTGAAGCGGGTATTGATGGTGACAGCACCTTCAGTTGGGTGGTGATTGAAAACGCCAGCCAGCGTGGTGAAGCGCGTTCAGCAACTTTGCCGTTGCCTGCGGTGATTCTGGAGAAAGTGCGTGAAGGTGAGGCGCTTGGCCCCGTGATGTCGCGCTATACCGGCATTGATGAGATTGGTCGTAAAGAAGGAGCAATCGGCGTGTTTACCGCCGGGAAACTCACCCGCACCAGCGTCTATCACCAGGCGGTGATCCTGGCGCTGAGTCCGTTTCATAATGCGGTGTATCAGCCATTGTAGGACGGAGAAGGCGTTCACGACGCATCCGGCATTCGGTGCACGATGCCTGATGCGACGCTGACGCGTCTTATCAGGCCTACAAAATCAATCGCTTTTCAGCAGCACTTCTTCCAGCCACTGGCGCAACTCGACGGGTGCGGCTTTCAGGCTGTTCGATCCACGAGTAATGGTCGCAATGCCCGCGCCGAGTTCGTTTTTTAACTCACGCTGGCTCATTTCACCGCGCAACAACTCTTCTACGATACGCACGCGAGTCCCCAACGCTTCGCGCTCATCCGGCGTCAGCATCAGGTTTAACAGCGGTAAATGGAGATCGTTTTCGTAGGCATTCTTAAGCAGGTCAACAAAACGTAACCACTCCTGGTGACGCTGTTCTGCCATCGCTGCTGAATAGGGTGATTGTTGAGCCATAGTGTGTCGCCATTGTTAGCGGGGGAAGCAAAATGCCTCCCCCGGTTGTACTCGCAAAAGAGTACGATAGCATATCATAAACGGGCGGTTCAGTAACGACGCCCCCATTCTGTGGCGCTCAAAAGCGTCGGTTTATCGCCCATGAAATAGCGATAATACGCGTCATAAGCCAGCACGTTCTTCACATAACCGCGCGTCTCGGAGAACGGGATACTCTCGACAAACGCCACCGCGTCGATACGTCCGGCGCTGTTACCAAGCCATGTGCGCACTCTCCCTGGTCCAGCGTTATAGGCTGCCGATGAGAAAATGCGGTTATTACCAAACTGCTGATAAACATATTGCAGGTAACTGGTGCCAATGTTGATGTTCGTTTCCGGATCCAGCAATTGTCCTGGGCTGCTGTAACCTGGAATTGAGAACATTTTCACCGTATGGGTCGCTGTGCCCGGCATAATCTGCATCAGACCGCTGGCGCCTACCGGCGACTTCACTTTCGGATTCCAGGCACTCTCCTGGCGAGCAATCGCCATTGCATAGCTTTGCGGGATATCTTTGCCACTGGTGTAGCGTTTAAAAAGATCGTTGTAGGCCAGCGGGAATCGCTCTTCCAGATGATCCCACAGTTTCCCGGCGATCGTCGCCTGAACGCTAAGATCCCACCATTGGTTGTTGAAAGCATACCGCGCCAGCTGTGCCTGCTCTGTTTTTGACTTGCTCTTCACCAGATTGGCCCACTCGCTACGCGCGGTGTTATCGAGATTCCAGTACATCAACTCGCGCACGCGCGCCATCTCCGGCCCCTGAGTCAGAGCACTGTCGATATTCTGCGGCGCTTTATCAATCTTCAGCTCATACTCTTCGCCGATGCGCTGTGCAGCAACCATCGGGTAGAAACCACGCTGTTGCATGAGTTGATGCAAAATCTCTTTTGCTTCCGCTTCACGACCGCGTTCCAGCAGTAAATCCGCTTGCCAGTAGCGCCATTCATCTTTCTCTTTCGCTTCCATCGGCAAGCGTGCCAGCCAGGTATTCAGGCCAGAACGGTCGCCAGTGCCAAGCGCCATCCGCACGCGTCGTTCAATTAACGACGTAGATTGCGAACGCATAATGGCGTCATCGCGCCATTTCGCCTGCTCGTCGGTGACGTCATTGCCCATCAGACGCCAGGCGACGATATCGCGTAGCTCCTGAATCTGATCTTCATTAAGCTGCTGCGCCTGGGCAAGCGACGGGATCATCAGCCGTGCGTTTTCTGCATCCTGGCGCGCCACGCTGGCAAACGCCACCGCTGCCATCTGGCGGGTAAAATCAGTCGCTCCGGTAGTACGTGCGAAGGTCAGTACCGTATTAGGGTTGTTCGCCAGTGAAATAATCGCCGAGGCGATAGTTTGATAATCGGCAGGCATCTGCCCTGCGAGTACCGTCACCAATCCGGTATTGCCCGCTTTCATCGCCAGGCGGATACGCTCTAAATAAGCCAGTGGTTCTTGCTTACCGGACGCGCGCCAGACGCTAAACAACTTATCGCAAGCGTTAGGCTGGCTCTTGCCGGTTAGCCACAGCTCTTTCGCCCCTTGCCAGGCTTCTTCACTCTGCCCGGTGTTCCATTTTGCATAGTAGTAATTACATTGCGCTTCGGTAGTCCCTGGTTTTTCCGGGCTAAAAGCTAACAAGCCACGCCAGTCTTCACGCCGCGCCAGCTCATTGACGAAACGAGATTGTAGTGCGCGAGCCGGAGGAAGCGTTGGGTTAGCGCGAACAAAGTTAGTGACCGTGACCGCTGGTTGATTCATCAGATCATCGGTGATCTGGCGGTATTCCAGGTAGGGATAAAGTGGATAATCCTTCAGGGATGGCATCATTTGTTCGACCACATCCATTTGTCGATTATCCCAGGCCTGCTTGATTTGCGCGTAACGGCTACGCTGCTCATCCAGTGAGTCGGCTCGCGCCACGCTGCTGACCGTCAGCAGACAGACACCGGCAGCCAACAGCCGCCAGGTAACTTGTTTGGCTTTTTCCACAAGCGCATCCTCTAAGTGTAAATACATCAATGCAGCGTCATGCCGCCTAATAGATTTATGCTAACCAGTCATTGCCGTTTGCGCCACGTTATGGACACTTTTTTACTTTTATCGGGAGGGTGATCGACCGGCTGGGATTAGATAAGGAAACAGGCTACACTTCGCCTTTGAAAACTCATCATCACGATAAACATAGAGGCGAAGTCCAACGTGGCTCAATTCGTTTATACCATGCATCGTGTCGGCAAAGTTGTTCCGCCGAAACGTCATATTTTGAAAAACATCTCTCTGAGTTTCTTCCCTGGGGCAAAAATCGGCGTCCTGGGTCTGAACGGCGCCGGTAAGTCCACCCTGCTGCGCATTATGGCGGGCATCGATAAAGATATCGAAGGTGAAGCGCGTCCGCAGCCGGATATCAAGATTGGTTATCTGCCGCAGGAACCGCAGCTGAACCCGGAACACACCGTGCGTGAGTCCATTGAAGAAGCGGTCTCTGAAGTGGTTAACGCCCTGAAACGCCTGGATGAAGTGTATGCGTTATACGCCGATCCGGATGCCGATTTCGACAAGCTGGCCGCTGAACAGGGTCGTCTGGAAGAGATCATTCAGGCTCACGACGGTCATAACCTGAATGTGCAACTGGAGCGTGCGGCGGATGCGCTGCGTCTGCCAGACTGGGAGGCGAAAATCGCTAACCTCTCCGGTGGTGAGCGTCGTCGCGTGGCGTTGTGCCGCCTGCTGCTGGAAAAACCAGACATGCTGCTGCTCGACGAACCAACTAACCACCTGGATGCCGAATCCGTAGCGTGGCTGGAACGCTTCCTGCACGACTTCGAAGGCACCGTTGTGGCGATTACCCACGACCGTTACTTCCTCGATAACGTTGCGGGCTGGATCCTCGAACTTGACCGTGGCGAAGGTATTCCGTGGGAAGGTAACTACTCGTCCTGGCTGGAGCAGAAAGATCAGCGTCTGGCGCAGGAAGCTTCGCAAGAAGCAGCACGTCGTAAGTCGATTGAAAAAGAGCTGGAGTGGGTACGTCAGGGGACTAAAGGCCGTCAGTCGAAAGGTAAAGCACGTCTGGCGCGCTTTGAAGAGCTGAACAACACCGAATACCAGAAACGTAACGAAACCAACGAACTGTTTATTCCACCTGGACCGCGTCTGGGCGATAAAGTGCTGGAAGTCAGCAACCTGCGTAAATCCTACGGCGATCGCCTGCTGATTGATAATCTGAGCTTCTCGATCCCGAAAGGGGCGATCGTCGGGATCATCGGGCCGAACGGCGCGGGTAAATCGACCCTGTTCCGCATGATCTCCGGTCAGGAACAGCCGGACAGCGGCACCATCACTTTAGGTGAAACGGTGAAACTGGCGTCAGTTGATCAGTTCCGTGACTCAATGGATAACAGCAAAACCGTATGGGAAGAAGTTTCCGGCGGGCTGGATATCATGAAGATCGGTAACACCGAGATGCCGAGCCGTGCTTACGTAGGCCGCTTTAACTTTAAAGGGGTTGATCAAGGTAAACGCGTTGGCGAACTTTCCGGCGGTGAGCGCGGTCGTCTGCATCTGGCGAAGCTGCTGCAGGTTGGCGGCAACATGCTGCTGCTCGACGAACCGACCAACGACCTGGATATCGAAACCCTGCGCGCGCTGGAAAACGCCCTGCTGGAGTTCCCGGGCTGCGCGATGGTTATCTCGCACGACCGTTGGTTCCTCGACCGTATCGCGACGCACATTCTGGATTATCAGGATGAAGGTAAAGTTGAGTTCTTCGAAGGTAACTTTACCGAGTACGAAGAGTACAAGAAACGCACGCTGGGCGCAGATGCGCTGGAGCCGAAGCGTATCAAGTACAAGCGTATTGCGAAGTAATTTGTAAAATGCCGGATGCGGCGTGAACGCCTTATCCGGCCTACAAGCCCAGTGATTTCAATAGGTTGCAAAACAGTAGGCCTGATAAGACGCGTCAGCGTCGCATCAGGCATTGGGTCTTAACCCTGCTCCCCCATCATCTCCCGCACCAGCTCCACGCAGCGCAGGAAACGGCTGTCGTAATCGTCTTCTTCAACCCGCACAAATTCGATATTGTTCTCTTCCAGCATCTCTACCAGCAAGTTCTGGAACTCTTTACGATCCACTGAGCTACCGAGGCTACGTAAACCATCCGCCACCCACGGAGTGTTGTTTTCCAGCAGGATCACCAGATCAAAACGGTATTCATCGATCAGCGCCTGCACGAACGGATGCTCACGCCCTTCATACTTTTTGCAGAACGCCTGAGTTGTCACAAAATCGGTGTCGATAAATGCCACTTTATTGGCATATTTCACTGCAAAATCAATATATTGCGCGTGACCCAGCGCAATTTTATCGTAGTCGGAATACTGCAACGCGATCTCATCGCCACCGAGGTGCGAAAAGACATAATCGCGACCAAACTCCCACGCACTGGTGGTGTTGAAGATGTTGGCGAGTTTGTTTACCAGGGTGGATTTACCGCTCGACTCGCCGCCGAGGATCGCCACGGTACGCACAAAGAACGGTTTCACTTCCGTAGGAATATATTCCCAGTAGCGGAACGGGTTTTCACGGATCTGCGCTCCGCTGATACTCATAAAGGTGCGTTTCGGATCGACAAGCACCGTTTCGATCCCCAGATGTTCCAGGTACTGTGGTGCGTCGGTCTCTTCCGAGGTGTAGATCAAATCCGGCTGAATGCCTTTTTCGGCCATAAAATTTTTGATGCCGTTGCTCCACACGTCCCAGCCGTGCGGATACGGCTCCATGCCCTCTTCGTTGAAAGCATGAATGCGGATATTTTTCTGATATTTAAAGGTTTGCAATAACCAGCGCAGACGATCCGGCACCGTGGGCTGCTGCGACATGGCGCTGTCTTCAAACAACGCGCGGTCGCGAGTATCGTCAAAGCCCATAATGATATGCAGCTCGTCAACCTGGCTACAGGCGCGCTGGATAAGGTAGATATGTCCGGTATGCAGCGGGTAGAACTTACCGAATACGACACCAATGGTTTTCTTCTGCCGGGGAAATTCAAGCCCCAAAAAACGGTGCAACGCCTCCAGCTTTTGTGCGCTGGGGCTTTTGATTTTGGCATTCAGTAACTGGCTTAAATACCCTTTGGTCATACCGCTGGCATCAGCAACCTGCTGTAACGTGCAGCCTTGTTGCTTAATAGCGGTTTTCAGGTAATCAAATGACGACATATCTCCCTCCGTATCTCTCATTATAAGTCGTCGAACACGCTAAGCGCGTCGGAGAGTTTCTTAACGCCAAAAATCTGCATCCCTTCCGGCGCTTTTTTCGGCACGTTGGCCGCAGGAACAATCGCCCGGCGAAAACCGTGTTTCGCCGCTTCAGAGATTCGTTCCTGACCGCTGGGCACCGGGCGGATCTCTCCTGCCAGCCCCACTTCGCCAAACACCACCAGATCCTGCGGCAGCGGCCTGTCGCGCAGGCTGGAAACCATCGCCAGCAGTAACGCTAAATCGGCACTGGTTTCGGTCACCTTCACACCGCCGACCACGTTCACAAAGACATCCTGATCGGCCATTTGCAGACCGCCATGACGGTGCAGCACCGCCAGCAGGATCGCCAGACGGTTTTGTTCCAGCCCGACCGCCACGCGGCGTGGGTTCGCCATCATCGAGTGATCGACCAGCGCCTGAATCTCCACCAGCAGCGGGCGCGTCCCTTCCCATACCACCATCACTGAACTGCCAGAGGTCACTTCATCGCCACGGCTTAAGAAGATTGCCGAAGGATTGCTGACTTCACGCAGTCCCTGTTCGGTCATCGCGAATACGCCCAGCTCATTCACCGCGCCGAAGCGGTTTTTATGGCTACGCAAGGTGCGGAAACGGGAGTCGGCGTCGCCGTCCAGCAGCACCGAACAGTCGATACAGTGTTCCAGCACTTTCGGGCCAGCCAGCGAGCCATCTTTGGTTACGTGCCCAACCATGACAATCGCCACACCGCGCGTTTTGGCGAAGCGCGTCAGATAAGCCGCCGTTTCACGCACCTGCGCCACGCTGCCAGGCGATGACTGAACATCCGCCATATGCATCACCTGGATCGAGTCAATTACCATCAGCTTCGGTTGCTCTTCTTCGGCAATCAGGCAGATCTGCTCGATGCTGGTTTCCGACAACATATTGAGATTGTCAGTCGGCAGGCCGAGACGATGAGCGCGCATTGCCACCTGTTGCAGCGACTCTTCGCCAGTGACATACAGCGTTTTCATCTGCTGGGCCAGTTTGCACAGCGTTTGCAGTAGCAGCGTGGATTTCCCCGCACCTGGGTTACCGCCAATCAGAATGGCGCTTCCCGGCACTACCCCGCCGCCTAATACGCGGTCGAACTCTTTAAATCCGGTGGAAAAACGCGGCAGCTCTTCAAGGCTGATATCGGAGAGTTTCTGGACTTTTGCCACCCCGGCGCTACCAGCATAGCCGCTGAGACGCTCGTTACGCGCCACCGTTGGCGACGCAGCAAGACGCACCTCGGTGATGGTGTTCCAGGCATGGCAGGCGCTGCACTGCCCCTGCCAGCGCGGATAATCTGCCCCGCATTCATTACAAACAAAGGCGCGTTTTGGAGCTTTTGCCACGGTGTACCTCGTTAATGCTGTGCTGCCCGCAGGATGGCGGGCGTGCAATTACTTCTGATTCAGGCTGCCGGAGAGGATGCAGAACACGCCCATCAGGTCAGCGTGACGGATGGTGACTTCCGTCTTTTCATTCACTTTTGGCTTGGCATGGTAGGCAATCCCCAGCCCTGCTGCTTTGATCATCGGCAGGTCGTTGGCACCATCGCCAATCGCCACGGTCTGCGCCTGCGGGATTTCATACTCCTGCGCGAGGCGGGTCAGGGTTTTCGCTTTATATTGCGCGTCAACGATGTCGCCGATCACATTGCCGGTAAATTTACCGTCCATGATCTCCAGTTCATTGGCTACTACGGCGGTCAGGCGCAGCTTGTCGCGCAGGTATTCAGCAAAGAAGGTAAAGCCGCCGGAGGCAATCGCCACTTTCCAGCCCAGCGTTTCCAGCTTGAGTACCAGCTGCGTTAAGCCTGGCATCAGCGGCAGATTTTCACGTACCTGAAGCAAAATGTTCGCATCAGCGCCTTTCAGCGTCGCCACGCGGCTGCGCAGGCTGGCGGTAAAATCAAGTTCGCCGCGCATCGCCCGTTCGGTTACTTCCGCCACCATCTCGCCCGTTCCGGCCAGTTTGGCAATTTCATCGATACATTCAATCTGGATGGCGGTGGAGTCCATGTCCATCACCAGCAGTCCAGGTGTGCGCAGATGCGGAATTTTCCCCAGCGGCGCGACATCCAGTTGTGCTTCATGAGCCAGGCGTGTAGCCCGTGCGGTGAGCGAACCTGCCAGACGAATCACCTGATAATCTTCCACGCACCAGGCGGCAACAATCACCATCGCCGCGCCCAGTTTGCTCTGGTACTGGGTCAGACGTTGTTTATCCAGCCCACGACCATACAGCAGCCAGCCGCTACGACCTGCGTGGTAATCCAGTGGCATCACTTCATCACCACTTAATGAAAGAGGCAGACCAGGCCATAAAGAGACATCTTCAGGCAGGTCGCACCAGGTAATGTTAGGCATTAAGGCTCCTGTAAAATCGTTCGAAGCAGGGAAAATAACGCATGAGGCTACCTTGTATCCATTGCTTCTGGCAACATTAAGTCTCAAATTTTCAAAGGGTGGAAGATGGCTCGCACAAAACTGAAATTCCGGCTGCATCGGGCAGTGATTGTCCTGTTCTGCCTCACCTTGTTAGTGGCGCTGATGCAGGGGGCGTCATGGTTTAGTCAAAACCACCAGCGACAGCGTAATCCGCAACTTGAAGAACTGGCTCGCACCCTGGCGCGTCAGGTGACGCTGAACGTTGCGCCGCTGATGCGTACCGACTCTCCGGATGAAAAACGCATTCAGGCAATCCTCAGCCAGTTAACAGACGAAAGCCGCATCCTCGACGCGGGCGTGTATGACGAGCAAGGCGATCTTATCGCCCGCGCAGGCGAAAGCGTCGAAGTGCGCGATCGGCTGGCGCTCGACGGTAAAAAAGCGGGCGGCTATTTTAACCAGCAGATTGTCGAACCGATTGCCGGAAGAAATGGTCCGCTCGGCTACCTGCGCCTGACGCTCGACACCCATACGCTCGCCACCGAAGCCAAACAGGTGGATAACACCACTAACATTTTACGCCTGATGTTGCTGCTCTCGCTGGCAATCGGTGTGGTGCTTACCCGCACGTTGTTGCAGGGTAAGCGCACCCGCTGGCAACAATCCCCCTTCCTGTTAACCGCCAGCAAACCGGTGCCGGAAGAGGAAGAAAGCGAGAAAAAAGAGTGACCCATTACTACAAGAAAGGAAATCGTTATGTCCACATTACGCCTGCTTATTTCTGACTCTTACGACCCGTGGTTTAACCTGGCGGTTGAGGAATGTATTTTTCGCCAGATGCCCGCCACACAGCGCGTTCTGTTTCTCTGGCGCAATGCCGACACCGTAGTGATTGGTCGCGCACAAAACCCGTGGAAAGAGTGTAATACCCGGCGGATGGAAGAAGATAACGTCCGACTGGCGCGGCGCAGTAGCGGCGGTGGCGCGGTGTTCCACGATCTCGGCAATACCTGCTTTACCTTTATGGCTGGCAAGCCGGAGTACGATAAAACCATCTCCACGTCGATTGTGCTCAATGCGCTGAACGCGCTCGGCGTCACCGCCGAAGCCTCCGGGCGCAACGATCTGGTGGTGAAAACCACCGAAGGCGACCGCAAAGTCTCAGGCTCGGCCTATCGCGAAACCAAAGATCGTGGCTTCCACCACGGCACTTTACTACTCAATGCCGACCTCAGCCGCCTGGCAAACTATCTCAACCCGGATAAAAAGAAACTGGCAGCGAAAGGCATTACCTCGGTACGTTCCCGCGTGACCAACCTCACCGAGCTGCTGCCGGGGATCACCCATGAGCAGGTTTGCGAGGCCATAACCGAGGCCTTTTTCGCCCATTATGGCGAGCGCGTGGAAGCGGAAATCATCTCCCCGGACAAAACGCCAGACTTGCCAAACTTCGCCGAAACCTTTGCCCGTCAGAGTAGCTGGGAGTGGAACTTCGGTCAGGCTCCTGCATTTTCGCATCTGCTGGATGAACGCTTCACCTGGGGCGGCGTGGAACTGCACTTCGACGTTGAAAAAGGCCATATCACCCGCGCCCAGGTGTTTACCGATAGCCTCAACCCCGCACCGCTGGAAGCTCTCGCCGGACGACTGCAAGGCTGCCTTTACCGCGCAGATATGCTGCAACAAGAGTGCGAAGCTCTGCTGGTTGACTTCCCGGAACAGGAAAAAGAGCTACGGGAATTGTCGGCGTGGATGGCTGGGGCAGTACGGTAATTTGCTGATTAAAATACCAAAGGAAGGGAATATGATCGATATGGAAAAGCAGAAACGGGAGATTATCAACTTAATGTTCAGCTAGCGTATTTCCTGGCTAGCCGCTGTGCGTATCAGGCATAAATTATCGCTTGCTGAATTAAGTAAAATGTTAGGTATCTCGATTAACTCTCTAAAACGGATAGAAAAGACGGAGCGGCTTAGCTCAAACATCAAAAGCAAAATGGCAGGAATTTATGGTTGTCCGCCAGAGTTGCTGATATGCCCTTCCTGGATAACGGCTGAACATACATGAATAGATACTTGAATGGATTTTATTTTCTATCCACATGAAAAATAATAGTAAATCTATAAATCAGTCGCTATTAATGAATAGATACTAAAAAGCCGGAGCAGTCTCCCGCTCCGGCTTAACACGACAATCGCCTTTCAGCGAAAAACAATTACTCTTTATCGCCCAGCAGAACGGATTCCAGTGCGATTTTGATCATGTCGTTGAAGGTGGTCTGACGCTCTTCAGCAGTGGTCTGCTCGTGAGTGCGGATGTGGTCAGATACGGTGCAGATAGCCAGGGCTTTCGCACCAAATTCTGCTGCTACGCCGTAGATACCAGCCGCTTCCATTTCCACGCCGAGGATGCCGTATTTTTCCATCACGTCGAACATTTCGCCGTCCGGAGAGTAGAACAGGTCAGCGGAGAACAGGTTACCAACGCGAGCATCAACGCCCAGAGCTTTAGCTGCGTCTACCGCGTTACGCACCATGTCAAAGTCAGCGATAGCTGCAAAGTCATGGTCTTTAAAACGGATGCGGTTAACTTTGGAGTCGGTGCAGGCACCCATACCAATCACCACGTCACGCAGTTTTACGTGCGGCAGAACAGCACCACAGGAACCCACGCGGATGATTTTCTTCACGCCGAAATCGGTGATCAGTTCTTTGGTGTAGATGGAGCAGGACGGGATACCCATACCGTGACCCATTACGGAAATTTTGCGGCCTTTGTAAGTACCGGTGAAGCCCAGCATACCGCGAACGTTGTTCACTTCACGGACATCTTCAAGGAAAGTTTCAGCAATATACTTCGCACGCAGCGGGTCGCCTGGCATCAAAACTACGTCAGCGAAATCGCCCATTTCTGCATTAATGTGTGGGGTAGCCATTGTTTTATCCTTATCAACATGTTTTCACCCTCTCCCTGTGGGAGAGGGCCGGGGTGAGGGCATCAAGCCGCACCCATTATCAGAACATGGCTTTGCCATATTCCATATCAGAAGTACCAAAATATTTTGCCAGAGTCTGACCGATATCTGCGAAGGTTTCACGGTGCCCCAATGAACCCGGTTTTACTTTCGGGCCATACACCAGTACCGGAATGTGTTCACGGGTGTGGTCAGTACCAGTCCAGGTCGGGTCACAACCGTGGTCAGCGGTGAGGATCAGGATATCGTCATCGCGCAGCAGTGACATCAGCTCCGGCAGACGGCGGTCAAACAGTTCCAGACCCGCAGCATAACCCGCGACGTCGCGACGGTGGCCCCAGGAAGAGTCGAAGTCAACGAAGTTGGTGAAGACGATGGTGTTATCACCCGCTTCCTTCATCTCTTTAATGGTGGCGTCAAACAGCGCGTCCAGACCGGTCGCTTTCACTTTTTTGGTGATACCGCAGTTAGCGTAGATGTCCGCAATTTTACCGACAGAAACCACCTGGCCGTGTTTTTCATCAACCAGTTTTTGCAGCACGGTCGGTGCTGGCGGTTCAACAGCCAGGTCGTGACGGTTACCAGTACGCTGGAAGTTACCGGCTTTGTCGCCGATAAACGGACGGGCGATAACGCGACCGATGTTGTAGCCTCCGTTGGTCAGCTCTTCACGGGCGATTTCGCACAGTTCGTAGAGTTTATCCAGGCCAAAGGTTTCTTCATGGCAGGCAATCTGGAACACTGAGTCAGCGGAGGTATAGAAAATCGGCTTGCCGGTTTTCATGTGCTCTTCGCCCAGTTGATCCAGAATGACCGTACCGGAAGAGTGGCAGTTACCAAGGTAACCCGGCAGATTAGCGCGTTCGACCAGTTTATCCAGCAGTTCTTGCGGGAAGCTGTTTTCGTGATCGGAGAAATATCCCCACTCAAACAGAACCGGTACACCGGCGATTTCCCAGTGACCAGACGGGGTATCTTTACCGGATGACATTTCGTGCGCCCATGCGTACGCGCCGATAACTTCAGCGTTGCCGTCCATTCCTGCCGGAATGAAACCGGTAGAACCTTCGTGTGCTTTCGCCAGCCCCAGACGGGTCAGATTTGGCAGATTCAGTGGCCCTTTACGACCATTATCAGCTTCGCCTTTAGCACAAGCTTCTGCGATATGACCCAGGGTGTCAGCCCCGACGTCACCAAAGCGTTCTGCATCTTCTGTAGCGCCGATGCCGAATGAGTCCAGCACCATAATAAATGCACGTTTCATATGTTCTCCGTACTCAGTGCTTCAAATTTAAATGATCAGATCAGTATACAATTATTCACTGATACGACGATAGACAGTTGGTGTGCTTTCTGGGGCTTTATCGGCAAGTTTAATTGCCGCTTTCACCGCTTTCGCCGCTTCCTGCCAGCTGTTTTCGTCTTTCGCGTGGATAACCGCCAGCGGACGCTGACCGTCTACCTGGTCGCCCAGACGCGCCATATCAGTAAAGCCGACGCTATAATCGATGGTGTCAGATGCCTGACGGCGACCGCCGCCCATTGCAACCACTGCCATCCCCAGCGCGCGGGTATCCATTTCACTGACAAAACCTTCGGTATCAGCATAGACTGCTTTCGTCAGCATGGCTGTCGGCAGATACTTCGCGTAGTTCTCAACGAAGTCAGTCGGGCCTTTTTGTGCCGCGACCATACGACCAAAGACTTCTGCCGCTTTACCGTTGTCCAGCACCGCCTGCAATTTCGCGCGCGCTTCGGCGTCATCTTTCGCCAGTTTGCCGGAGGTAAGCATCTCCACACACAGCGCCATCGTGACATCAAACAGACGCGGGTTACGATACTCACCCGTCAAGAACTGCACCGCTTCACGCACTTCAACCGCGTTACCGGCACTGGATGCCAAGACCTGATTCATATCGGTGAGCAGCGCAGTGGTGCGCACGCCAGCGCCGTTAGCCACGCCAACAATCGCTTCGGCGAGGGCTTCAGAGAGTTCGTAGGTCGGCATAAACGCGCCGCTACCCACTTTCACGTCCATCACCAGCGCGTCCAGACCTTCCGCAAGTTTCTTCGCCAGAATAGAGGCGGTGATCAGCGGAATGGAGTCCACGGTTGCGGTAATATCGCGGGTTGCGTAGAAACGTTTATCCGCCGGAGCCAGTGAGCTGGTCTGGCCGATAATTGCCACGCCGACATCTTTAATAATTTCGCGAAAACGGTTGTCATCCGGGAAGATATCGAAGCCAGGGATTGATTCCAGTTTGTCGAGCGTACCGCCAGTATGACCGAGACCACGACCGGAGATCATCGGAATGTAACCACCACAGGCAGCGACCATTGGCCCTAACATCAGCGAAGTCACATCGCCGACGCCGCCGGTGGAGTGTTTATCAACAATCGGGCCATTCAGATGCAGGCTTTTCCAGTCGAGAACGGTTCCTGAATCTCGCATCGCCATCGTCAGCGAGACACGCTCCGGCATTGTCATATCGTGGAAGAAAATGGTCATCGCGAGGGCGGCTATTTGCCCTTCGGAGATAGTGTTGTCGCGAATGCCGTTGATAAAGAAACGAATTTCTTCATCGCTCAGCGCATGACCATCACGTTTTTTACGAATAATTTCTTGTGCGAGAAACAAGGTAACCTCCCGTGGAATAAGTTTGAAGGCGTTGTTGCCAGGTGGCGGATGTTGTTATTGCCTGATGCTGACCGCTTCTTATCATGCCTACACGGCACTCGCCCCGTAGGCGGATAAGGCGTTCGTGCCGCATCCGGCATCACTGCTGACAGCCTGATGCGACGCTGACGCGTCTTATCAGTCCTACAGGGGCACCCGACCCGTAGCATCCGCCCTCTGGCAAAAGACAGCTTAGTAGCTGCTGGCGCTCTTACCGTCGCCGTGGCCCAGAGCTTTCAGCAGGCTTGCCAGCAGGCTGGAAGCGCCAAAGCGATAGTGACGCGCATCTGCCCAGTCAGCACCGAACAGTTCATCTGCAATCGCGAGATATTTCTGCGCATCTTCCGCAGTACGCACACCGCCCGCCGGTTTGAAACCAACGGTTTTTTCTACGCCCATGTCGCGGATGACTTCCATCATGATGCGCGCGCTTTCCGGCGTCGCATTCACCGCGACTTTACCAGTAGAGGTTTTGATGAAGTCAGCACCCGCTTTGATGGAGATTTCAGACGCTTTGCGGATCAGAGCTTCGTCTTTCAGTTCACCGGTTTCGATGATCACTTTCAGCAGCACGTTCGCCGCTGCGCAAGCCTCTTTACAGGCTTTCACCAGGTCAAAACCAACCTGCTCGTTACCCGCCATCAGCGCACGGTACGGGAACACCACGTCAACTTCATCGGCACCGTAGGCGATTGCCGCACGGGTTTCTGCCAGCGCGATGTCGATATCGTCGTTACCGTGTGGGAAGTTAGTTACCGTAGCAATACGGATTTCCGGGGTGCCCTGCTCTTTCAGAGTCTTGCGAGCAATCGGGATAAAGCGAGGATAGATACAGATAGCGGCGGTATTGCCGACCGGAGTTTTAGCCTGATGACACAGGGCGATCACTTTCTCGTCGGTGTCGTCGTCATTCAGAGTGGTCAGGTCCATCAATTTCAGTGCACGCAGGCTGCTTGCTTTCAGATCAGTCATTTCATTCTCCTGGCTTGTCGCCAATAAAATTCACCTTGCGAGTTTGTTAGTATTCTAACATCGACTCCGCAACACACTTCGATATACATCACAATTAAGAAAATCTACTTACAAATTTGCATTACGGTAATGCGATCTGGTTCAAATAATTCACTTTCAAATGAATGCGCCAGTGGTGGCAAACGCATCAGGATCAAAGTGAACATCACGAAACTTCTTACAATGGCGCATCACCTTCGGCATAAAAGGAAAAGAAGATGCCCACTTCTCATGAAATTGCGCTGCAACAACGTTGCCAGCAAATTGTCACCAGTCCGGTACTTAGTCCGGAGCAGAAGCGCCATTTTCTGGCGCTGGAAGCAGAAAACAATCTGCCTTACCCACAGCTTCCTGCCGAAGCCCGCCGCGCGCTGGATGAAGGCGTAATCTGCGATATGTTTGAAGGTCATGCGCCATACAAACCGCGCTATGTATTACCCGATTACGCCCGTTTTCTGGCGAACGGTTCTGAATGGCTAGAGCTGGAAGGCGCGAAAGATCTTGATGATGCGCTCTCCCTGCTGACCATTCTTTATCACCATGTCCCGTCAGTCACATCAATGCCGGTCTACCTGGGGCAACTGGATGCGTTGTTGCAACCGCATGTTAAAATTCTAACACAAGACGAAATCGATATTCGAATAAAACGTTTCTGGCGTTATCTCGACAGAACCCTGCCAGACGCTTTTATGCATGCCAATATCGGCCCGTCCGATTCCCCCATCACCCGTGCAATTTTACGCGCAGATGCAGAGCTGAAGCAGGTTTCACCAAATCTGACCTTTATCTACGATCCTGAGATCACTCCTGATGATCTGCTGCTGGAAGTGGCAAAAAACATTTGTGAATGTAGCAAACCGCACATCGCCAACGGTCCGGTACATGATAAAATTTTCACAAAAGGGGGTTACGGGATCGTAAGCTGTTACAACTCGCTGCCGCTGGCTGGCGGTGGCAGTACGCTGGTACGCCTTAACCTGAAAGCCATTGCCGAGCGCAGTGAATCGCTGGATGACTTCTTTACGCGCACTCTACCGCACTACTGCCAGCAGCAGATCGCCATCATCGATGCGCGATGTGAATTTCTCTATCAACAATCACACTTCTTTGAGAATAGCTTCCTGGTCAAAGAAGGGTTGATTGATCCTGAACGTTTTGTGCCGATGTTTGGCATGTACGGGCTGGCGGAAGCGGTTAACTTGCTGTGCGAGAAAGGAGGGATTGCCGCGCGCTACGGTAAAGAAGCCGCCGCAAATGAAGTGGGTTATCGCATCAGCGCGCAACTGGCGGAGTTTGTCGCCAGCACGCCAGTGAAATATGGCTGGCAAAAACGCGCCATGTTACACGCACAGTCGGGGATCAGTTCCGATATCGGCACCACGCCGGGGGCGCGCCTGCCGTATGGCGATGAGCCAGATCCAATCACCCATCTGCAAACCGTCGCCCCGCATCATGCATATTATTACTCCGGGATCAGCGACATTTTGACGCTCGACGAAACCATCAAACGTAATCCGCAGGCGCTGGTACAGCTTTGCCTCGGTGCCTTTAAAGCCGGAATGCGCGAATTTACCGCCAACGTCAGCGGTAACGATCTGGTTCGCGTTACCGGTTATATGGTGCGTTTGTCGGATTTAGAAAAATATCGTGCCGAAGGTTCACGTACCAATACCACTTGGCTGGGCGAAGAAGCTGCACGTAACACTCGTATTCTGGAACGCCAGCCGCGCGTGATAAGCCATGAACAGCAGATGCGCTTTAGTCAGTAAGATCATCCCTTTCTCCTGCGTTGACGGGCCAGGCAGTCGTCTGGCTCTGTTTTTGCAGGGCTGCAATCTGCGCTGCAAAAATTGTCACAATCCGTGGACGATGGGACGCTGCAATGATTGCGGGGAATGTGTGCCGCAGTGTCCACATCAGGCGTTGCAGATTGCCGACGGCAAAGTAATGTGGAACGTTGCAGTCTGCGAGCAGTGCGACACCTGCCTGAAGATGTGTCCGCAGAATGCCACGCCGATGGCACAAACCATGGGCGTGGACGAGGTGCTTAGTCATATCCGCAAAGCGGTGTTGTTTATTGAAGGGATAACGGTGAGCGGCGGCGAAGCCACGACGCAGCTGCCGTTTGTGGTGGCGCTGTTTACTGCTATCAAAAATAATCCGCAATTGCGCCATCTCACCTGTCTGGTGGACAGTAACGGCATGTTGAGCGAAACCGGCTGGGAAAAATTGCTTCCGGTGTGCGACGGCGCAATGCTCGATCTCAAAGCGTGGGGTAGCGCGTGTCATCAACAGTTAACCGGACGCGATAATCAACAGATTAAGCGCAGCATCAGTTTGCTTGCAGAGCGCGGCAAGCTGGCGGAACTGCGTTTATTGGTAATCCCCAATCAGGTGGATTATTTGCAACACATCGAAGAACTGGCGGTGTTTATCAAGGGACTTGGCGATGTTCCGGTACGCCTGAACGCGTTTCATGCCCACGGCGTGTATGGCGAGGCGCAAAGCTGGCCGAGCGCCACTCCGGAAGATGTTGAGCAGTTGGCTGGCGCGTTAAAGGAGCGCGGGGTAAGTCGATTGATATTTCCGGCGCTGTATTTGTGATAAGCCAGAGATGTCGCAAAACTCAACATCAAGCACAATCAGTCCCCTCGCCCCTCTGGGGAGAGGGTTAGGGTGAGGGGAACAAGCAGCACCAGTATTCACTTACGGACGGCCTTACCAGCCATCGGGCACGCTAAACACCGCATACGTGTTATTAAGCAACACGTCGGCAATTTCATCCGCTGGTTCCGGGCGTAACTCACAAAGCACGGCAAACACACGGGCGGCCTGCTCCGGGCGGTTGGGCTGCCCCTGAAAACCATTTAGCGGCATGTCCGGCGCGTCGGTTTCCAGCAGCAACGATACCAGCGGCAACTTCGCTATCACATCGCGGGTTTTACTGGCGCGCGGATAGGTGATAGTGCCGCCTACGCCGATTTTGTAGCCCAGTTGCACAAACCGTTCGGCCTGTTGCAGGCTGCCAGAAAATCCGTGGACAACGCCAGCACGCGGCAAATCGTGGCGTTTAAGATGCATCGCCAGTTTGTCATGCGTGCGCCGTGAATGAAGGATCACCGGCAGATCGTAGCGTTTCGCCAGCTTCAGTTGTTCGTCGAGTAACCACTGCTGACGATCAAATTGTGGATTGTCGCCAAAAAGATCCAGGCCTACCTCCCCTACTGCCACCACCTTCGGCGGGCGCCTTTCCAGTGCCTGCTGTAACTGCTCCAGCGACACATCGCTATGTTTTTCCAACATACCAGGATGCAAGCCCAATGCGGCATACAGCGGCAGAAAATCCTCCGCCAACGCCAACACGCGGGCAAAGTTTGCCGCCTCGGTTGCCGGAACAATGATCTTGCCTACCCCCGCTTGTGCCGCGCGTTGCAGGCTGGCTTCTTCATCACCGCTAAAAGGCGGAAAATCAAAATGGCAGTGGGTGTCGATAAAACGGCAAATCAAGCCAGATCCTCGTTGTTAAATGTCGGGTCGTTCGCCTGCGGGGCGTCTATCACCTCGCTAACCAGCGTATCGTTGGCAACCGGTGCAGGCGGAATGACGATTGGTTCCGGCGTCGCCACAGGTACCAGATGGCGAGTGAACGGTGCTTTTTCGGTTAGCATTTTACCGACTGTGGCCAGGAAATAGCGACCGCATAAACGCCCAAGTTTATAGTCATCGCGTAGCGCCGGAAGCCGACTGCCAAGCGCGATGCTATGCAACGGTTTCGGCGGATAAATTTCGAAAATGCGTAACTTGCCGGGCGGTTTCTCAATAAATTGTTGGATGGCGCGATAACTGGTTTCATGATGCTGCACCAGATTGACCAGCGGCTGTAGGCTACTGTCACCCAGCCAACGTTCCATACGTTTAAACCACTGCGGCGTATAGTACATTTGCGACGGCACGGTGCGGATCACCACCAGCGTTTTCGCCCCCTGTCTTGCCGCTTCTTTAACCGGGATCGCATCGCTGACGCCACCATCAAAATAGTTAATCCCATCAAGTGAAACTCCGGTGCGATAAAAACCGGGAATAGCACTGGAGGCGCGAATCAAATCCAGCCAGTTTTGTTTGGTTGGCAAAAAGTAGTTCGGCGTGTAATCGTCCTGGCGGCAGGCGCACATATAAAACGATTTGCCGCTATCAAACAACCGCGCGGCGGTATCCATCTGCAACGGCATCTGGCTTGCAGTGGCCTCCACCAGCCAGTCGAGATCGATAAGATTTCCTCCACGGACAAAACGCACTGGATCGAAAAATTCACGTTTTGTGGTGTAGCGCATGATGACTTTACGCGCGTAACCAGGCTGGTTGCAGATATAGGCCGAAAGATTTTGCGCCCCGGCGGACGTGCCAAAATAGAGATCGAAAGGATTAAACTGCGCGCGCATAAACTCATCCAGCACACCAGCCGTGAAAATTCCACGCTGCCCGCCGCCTTCGCACACCAGCGCAATTCGTCCAGGCTGGAACGGCCTTAGCGACAACGGCGCAATATTACCAAGCGTTACAGGTATTCGCTGCCCCACCTCTGCCTTCCTGTTTTTGTTGTGAAAGAATGACAAAGTAACGCAATTTATTATTCGCTAAAACCGCAAAAGCCAGTCCGCTGGACTGGCTTTGGATAAAATTTTCTTAATCGTCTGAAATCTAGGGTCGTTTTCGGCCCATGAACAAACTCACCAGGAACAGAATAATCCCGACGACAAAGACAATTTTCGCAGCACCCGCTGCAGTACCGGCCAGACCACCAAACCCAAGTGCGGCGGCGATTAACGCGATAACCAGAAATATGATGCCCCAACGAAACATAAGCCTCTCCTTTACCATAGTTAATGTCACCGCTTGATATTCATTCAATGCGATATTTTTAGTGTGGTGCACATCGCGCCTCCCGACAAAGTTCGGGAGGACGAATTACGACGAATTACTTAGTTTTCAGATCATTTTTAACGCTTTTCACACCATCTACCGCTTTGGCGATACTTTCAGCACGGTCGCTTTGTGCCTGAGAATCTACGGTTCCGGAGAGCTGAACCACGCCATCGGTGGTTTCAACTTTCACTTTACGTGAAGGAACAATGTCGTCCGCCAGCAGTTTGGCTTTGATTTCACTGGTGGTGGCGGTGTCACCTGCGTAGCCCTTCACAGAGCCTTCTTTAGCGTCGCGAACGTGCAGTTTGTCACTGACGGAGGTCACGCCTTCAACGCCTTTCGCCACTTTCACTGCCTCTTCGGCCTGTGCCTGGCTTTCAACAAATCCGCTTAACGTCACGACTTTTTGATCGGTTTTGACAGAGATATCAGTGCTCTTGATATTTTCATGATCCACCAGAGCTGCCTTCACTTTCGCAGTGATGGCGCTGTCATCCATGAAATTACCGACTTTATTCATAGAGCTATCGACTTTTTGCCCTGCGCTTTCATTGGTGGTCTGCGCGTTGTTTTCCGCATAGGCAGAACCGGTCGCGACGGCAGAGGTCAGCATTACAGCCAGCAGAGTTTTCGAAATCTTCAGTCTTGTCATAGTCATCGATTTATTCCTGTATGTTTGCTCGTAATTTGAGCCAGGCAACACGAGGTTGCATTGCTGAATAGGGAGAGACTTCACCCTCGACAGAAGTCAATGGTCGCCATCACAAAAGCGATGGGTGATGAATAACGACCGTTACAGCTTCTGAATCAGTTATTAATATCAATCGAATGACAGTTAACGGTTTTAAATACTGTTACCCACGTACATAACGGTATTTAACGCCGACACAAATGTCATTGCTTTGTTAAATATAGATCACAATTTTGAAACCGCTCGCCGTATCGGCTAAAAAGCGAGCAAACATAAGCGAAAGCGAATGTTTTAAGAACATTCCGCAAGCGGCTAATAAGGAAGGGAAATTGACAGAGCGCAGCGGCTGCCGCGCCCTGGAGGCAAGAATTAATGCTCGCGGGTCTGGTGGAATTGAACGTCCGGATAACGCTCTTGCGCTAAGCGCAGGTTAACCATGCTGGTGGCGATGTAAGCAAGGTTATCGCCGCCATCGAGCGCCAGTTGGCTTTCGTTCTTACGCTTGAACTCTTCGAATTTCTTCGCGTCCGCACATTCTACCCAGCGGGCGGTGGTGACGTTGACTGACTCATACACCGCTTCGACGTTGTATTCGCTCTTCAGGCGCGACACCACCACATCAAACTGCAGTATACCAACCGCACCGACGATCAAATCGTTGTTGGAGATGGGACGGAACACCTGCACCGCGCCCTCTTCGGAAAGCTGTACCAGCCCTTTGAGCAGCTGTTTTTGCTTCAGCGGATCTTTCAGGCGAATACGACGGAACAGTTCCGGTGCGAAGTTCGGAATACCGGTGAACTTCATCATCTCACCCTGGGTAAAGGTGTCGCCGATCTGAATAGTGCCATGGTTGTGCAGACCAAGGATGTCGCCCGGATACGCTTCCTCAACGTGCGAACGGTCGCCCGCCATAAAGGTCAGCGCGTCGGAGATCACCACATCTTTCGCGGTACGCACCTGGCGCAGCTTCATGCCTTTTTCATATTTACCGGATACCACACGCATAAACGCCACGCGGTCGCGGTGTTTCGGGTCCATGTTGGCCTGAATTTTAAATACGAAGCCGGTAAATTTGTCTTCGCTCGCTTCTACGGTACGGGTATCGGTCTGACGCGGCATCGGCGCAGGTGCCCACTCCACCAGGCCATCCAACATATGATCGACGCCGAAGTTACCCAGCGCAGTACCGAAGAATACCGGAGTGATTTCGCCCGCAAGGAATAATTCTTTGTCGAACTCGTTAGACGCGCCTTTAACCAGTTCCAGTTCGTCACGCAGCTGCTGTGCCAGATCTTCACCAACCGCAGCATCGAGATCCGGGTTATTCAGCCCTTTAACAATGCGGACTTCCTGAATGGTGTGGCCTTTACCGCTCTGATAGAGATAGGTTTCATCTTTATAAAGGTGGTAAACGCCTTTAAACAGCTTGCCGCAGCCAATCGGCCAGGTGATCGGTGCGCAGCCGATTTTCAGCTCGTTCTCAACTTCATCGAGCAGTTCCATCGGGTCGCGGATATCACGGTCAAGTTTGTTCATAAAGGTGAGGATCGGCGTGTCACGCAGACGGGTAACTTCCATCAGCTTGCGGGTACGATCTTCAACACCTTTTGCGGCGTCGATAACCATCAGGCAGCAGTCCACCGCCGTCAGGGTACGGTAGGTATCTTCCGAGAAGTCTTCGTGCCCCGGGGTGTCGAGCAAGTTAACCAGGCAGTCCTGATAAGGGAACTGCATCACAGATGTGGTAATGGAGATCCCACGCTGCTTTTCCATCTCCATCCAGTCCGACTTGGCGTGCTGGTTAGAGCCACGGCCTTTTACCGTACCGGCGGTCTGAATGGCCTGTCCGAACAGCAGCACCTTCTCGGTGATGGTGGTTTTACCGGCGTCCGGGTGAGAAATAATGGCAAAAGTGCGGCGCTTCGCCACCTCTTGCAAATAAGGAGACAACGTCATAATTCTTTCTTCTTGAGTAAGCGGCATCGCGCCGCGCTTGTTGAAAACGAAAAATTGCGGCTATTTTACCCATCAACGGGGGGGAGGCAATCAGTGTTTACACAGGAGCTGCTCCAGTTCGTGCAACGAAGAAACGGTCCAGGTGGGCACGATGCCTTCTGGTTGCTCGCGATTGTGCGCATTCAGCCAGCAGGTCGCAAGCCCGGCATTGATGCCACCGAGAATATCGGACTCAGCGGTGTCACCAACCATCAGCACACGTGAACGGTCAGGATTGCCCGCCTGTTCCAGCGCATAATCGAAAATTTTCTTATTCGGTTTGGCAACGCCAACTTCTTCGGAAATCACCAGCAAATCGAAATAATCACGCAGCCCCGTGCGTTCCAGACGCATCTGTTGCAAGGCGCTAAAGCCGTTGGTGATGATGCCGATTTTGGCGTTGCCACGAATGGCGTTAAGCAGGGAAACCGCCCCCGGCAGCGGCGTACAGATTTCCGCCATCGCATTAATGAAGGCCTCGTTGAGTTTACCCGGCTCGACGTTCAGCCGTTCGGCCCAGCTCTCAAAACGCCCGTGCTGGAGCTGTAATGAAGTGATCGCGCCGTTTTGATAATCCACCCACAGTGGCTTGTTAACGGCCTGATAGTCCTGAAAATCTTCAGCGGTAAAGGTGACGCTGTAATCAAGAAACATCCGCTGCAGGCCGGTGAACGAGTCAAAAGTAAACAGCGTTTCATCGGCATCAAAGAAAATCCAGTCCCACTTCATTATTCCACCTTGTCTTACATACTGATTGGCAACGCCATGATGATGGCGTCTTCTCGACCGTCCGTGGTGGGGTAGTAATTGCGGCGAATCGTCGCCTCGTTAAAGCCTAAACTTTCGTACAGGGCAATGGCGGCAGCATTTGAAGCACGGACTTCCAGCCATAGCGTCGCCACGCCGCGTTTTTCCAGTTCGTCGATCAGATGTTCAAGCAGCGCCCTTCCCAGTCCCTGACGCTGATAGTCGGGATCGACCGCAATATTGAACAATGTAGCTTCATCCAGCACCACTTGCGTAATCGCAAACGCCGCCATTTTGCCGTTTTGCGTTAACTGAAAGTTGAGATAACGCTCGCCCTGATTACTGGCAAAGGTTTTTTCACTCCACGGAAAGGCGTGGGCGCGTTGTTCAATGTGGTAAGCCGCTGGTAAATCAGTCGTTTCGAGGGAAGAAATCGTGTTCATATGTGCAAATTTGTTGCCATAACGCGGCGCGTGCCGTTGGGTTTGCCCGTAATTCGGTGAGCGCCGGTGATGCCACCTGAGCGCCTTCCAGTGATAGCGGTTCGTCAGTACCCAACCGCCAGCTGTTGCAGCGACTGCCTTGCGGCAGCATCGCGATTTTTTCTGGCGTCAGTTGCAGCACTTGATCGGGGCTGACGGTTAATGCGCGCAGAACATCGCTCACTAAAGGATCAGTCAGGGCGGGAAGATCGTTTGCCACCATCACCAGACGGACGTGTGCCGGGATCGCAATGGCAATCTCCCCCTGCAACGCGCCAGGGCGACGCAGCGACCACTGGGTAATGCCCAGTTGCTGTAACTGCCAGTCTCGTCGGGATGTCATAGCGAATCGCTCCTGTTGTCAGGGGCGCAAATATAGCAAATTCGTCGATACCGCGCCAACATATGGCTATAATCGCCGCCAGTATCAATTGAGGAGCATTCCATGTCTGCATTTACCCCGGCAAGTGAAGTCTTGCTGCGTCACAGTGATGATTTCGAACAAAGCCGTATTCTGTTTGCCGGAGACTTACAGGATGACCTGCCCGCGCGTTTAGATACCGCGGCCAGCCGTGCTCATACCCAGCAATTCCACCACTGGCAGGTGTTAAGCCGCCAGATGGGGGATAACGCCCGTTTCAGTCTGGTCGCCACGGCGGATGACGTCGCAGATTGCGATACGCTGATTTACTACTGGCCGAAGAACAAACCGGAAGCCCAGTTCCAGTTGATGAATTTACTTTCTCTGCTGCCGGTGGGGACGGATATTTTTGTTGTTGGCGAGAACCGCAGCGGCGTGCGCAGCGCCGAGCAGATGCTGGCAGATTATGCGCCGTTGAATAAAGTCGACAGCGCCCGTCGCTGTGGCCTCTATTTTGGTCGTCTGGAAAAACAGCCGGTATTTGATGCCGATAAATTCTGGGGCGAATACAGCGTCGATGGCCTGACGGTCAAAACGCTGCCTGGCGTGTTTAGCCGCGACGGTCTGGATGTCGGTAGCCAGTTGCTGCTCTCAACGTTAACTCCGCACACGAAAGGTAAAGCGCTGGATGTCGGCTGTGGCGCGGGTGTGCTTTCAGTTGCCTTTGCGCGCCATTCGCCGAAAATTCGTCTCACCTTGTGCGATGTCTCTGCCCCGGCGGTAGAAGCCAGCCGCGCAACACTTGCGGCCAACGGTGTTGAAGGTGAAGTCTTTGCCAGCAACGTCTTTTCCGAGGTGAAAGGTCGTTTTGATATGATCATCTCCAACCCGCCGTTCCACGATGGGATGCAAACCAGCCTGGATGCGGCGCAAACGCTGATTCGCGGCGCGGTGCGTCATCTTAATAGCGGCGGCGAGCTGCGAATTGTAGCGAACGCCTTCCTGCCTTACCCGGACGTGCTGGATGAGACATTTGGCTTCCATGAAGTTATCGCGCAAACCGGGCGCTTCAAGGTGTATCGCGCCATTATGACCCGCCAGGCGAAGAAAGGTTGAGTATCTGATATCTGTCGCCGCATACCGTGTCGGATGCGGCGTACACGTCTTATCTGACCGACAAACGAATTATCCACAACCCGCTCATGGCCATTTTTCCAGCAATTACACCTCCGGCGATAATTAACTATTGACGAAAAGCTGAAAACCACTAGAATGCGCCTCCGTGGTAGCAATTCTTTTTAAGAATTGATGGTATGCGAAGGTGGCGGAATTGGTAGACGCGCTAGCTTCAGGTGTTAGTGTCCTTACGGACGTGGGGGTTCAAGTCCCCCCCCTCGCACCAAAAACCACGTTGATATTGCTCGCACTGGGCGAAGGTGGCGGAATTGGTAGACGCGCTAGCTTCAGGTGTTAGTGTTCTTACGGACGTGGGGGTTCAAGTCCCCCCCCTCGCACCAAACGAGGCGATATCAAAAAAAGTAAGATGACTGTGCGAAGGTGGCGGAATTGGTAGACGCGCTAGCTTCAGGTGTTAGTGTCCTTACGGACGTGGGGGTTCAAGTCCCCCCCCTCGCACCAATTATCTTTACTTCCTCTCTTGTTTCTTCCCTGCTTTATCATCCCTGATTCCAGTTTATTATCATCAGCATGACGCCAGAAATAAGCGCCAGGCACGATGGTAGCAATACATAATGCCGTAACTGTTTGTGATACAGCATCACCGGCGTCAATACTAATCCCATCAGAATGACAATCCGCCACTGATCCGGCGATAAATCCGCATACATCAGCCCTGCAATCAGCAATCCCGGCAGCAACACTCCCCAGCCACTGCCCAGCGTACGTTGCAACATGGTTTCATCTCTTTCATTGATAATGATAACCAATATCATATGATAATTTTTATCATTTGCAAGCCAGAGAAATCCCTTGCTATCGGGTAAACCTATCGCTAGGATTAGCAATCATTATCATTTAGATTACCATCACGATTATGACCTATCGTTCCGCACCGCTTCCTGAAGATGTCATCTGGCGAACGCATCTCCAGCCGCAGGATGCTGGGCTTGCACAAGCCGTACGTGCGACGATCGCCAAACATCGTGAACATTTGCTGGAGTTTATCCGTCTGGATGAACCCACCCCGCTTAACGCCATGACGCTGGCGCAATGGTCATCACCGAATGCGCTAAGTTCTCTACTGGCGGTCTATTCCGATCATATCTACCGCAACCAACCGATGATGATCCGCGAGAACAAGCCGCTGATCTCGTTGTGGGCACAATGGTATATCGGCCTGATGGTGCCACCCTTAATGCTGGCGCTGCTGACGCAGGAAAAAGCGTTAGACCTTTCCCCGGAGCATTTCCACGTTGAGTTTCACGAAACCGGACGCGCCGCCTGTTTCTGGGTCGATGTGTGTGAAGACAAAAACGCAACAACACATTCTCCACAACAGCGAATGGAAACGTTAGTCAGCCAGGCGCTTGTCCCGGTAGTGCAGGCATTAGAAGCGACTGGAGAGATTAACGGCAAACTTATCTGGAGTAATACCGGTTATTTGATTAACTGGTATCTGACAGAAATGAAGCAGTTGCTCGGCGAGGCGACGGTTGAATCGCTCCGCCATGTCCTCTTTTTTGAGAAAACACTCACCAGCGGCGAAGACAATCCACTCTGGCGTACCGTGGTACTGCGCGACGGCCTGCTGGTGCGCCGTACCTGCTGCCAGCGTTATCGCCTACCGGATGTGCAGCAATGTGGCGATTGTACGCTGAAATGAAAGCACTGCCGGGGAAGTAAACCCGGCATCATGCGGATTAATAGGGATGCAACACATTACTTGTTTCGCAATGCCGCATACATAACAGAATATCTGCGGCCTCCAACAACCCCGCATCAGAACTGACGCCCAGTTTCGACATCACATTAAATTTATGCGCACGGATGGTTTTAATATTGCGTTTAAGCTGCTCGGCAATTTGTGTCATTGAGTAGCCACGCGACATAAAACGCAATATTTCTCTCTCCGTTGGGCTTAACGTCCGACTTTGGTTAATGTACCACTGATTGTTCAGCCGATCGGTTGCCTGACGCACACCATTTAATGACAAAAATAACTCCTGATGAAAAACTTCCAGCGTCGATGCTTTACTTAATACTCCGTCCAGTGGTGATGGAGATAATGAACCGATCAACCGTGCTTCAATATCATCATCTGCAATAACCAAACGTCGGGTACGCGGAAATTTAATCGCCAGCTCAGTCAGGCAAGATAATCCTTCTCTGCGCTCACTTCTCATGGCAGAAAAAGAAAAAATAACCGCCGCAAACGAGAACCGCGACATGGCATCCTGAAACGACTCCTGGCTGGTATAGGTGTGGAGCTTATAAGGGTTACCCGCAAACTTTCTGAATAAACTCTCAATACCGATACTGCTCATGACGCATTTTTCTATAAGTGCGACATTTCTCTTCTTAATTCGGTTGTGTTCCATTCTGCGGCATCTCCATAAACAGAAGGCAAGTTAAGTTCTCTTGCACCCTGCGCGCTATTTATCCATGCATACATCTCAGCATTGCTGTGAATTGCCAGCCGACGCATCGCACTGTTTTTTTGTGCGCTGATAGTTTTATTACTTTTCTTGAGCAATGAAGCTATCTGGTTGATGCCCCATCCTTTGCCTAACAGCCGCAGTACCTTGCGCTCTGAAAGGGTCAGAATGACGGTGCGATAGCTAAAATCCTGAGTTTCAGTCATTGCCGGAGAGGTCAGCATGGCGCTGATACGATCCGCATACGCATTGCCGGAACGAACGGTCTTAACCAGATTCTCAATGGGTTCGACATCGGACAGTAACGTCGCTGTTGGGCACATAAGCAGTTCTACTGCCGGGGAGTACCAGGCACGCGAAACCATGAAAACCCAATGTATTTCCCGGTATTGTGAGATCAATGAATAGTAATGTTCACAAACGGAACACGGGTCTTCCGTTTCGCCGGATAAATCGGCAACCACTAACCCAGCACGACGTAATTGTAATAAGGTCAACTCCTCCGCAGAGGCGCTACTCGTTATTTCATATTCAGGTAGATGGGTCCTCATGACCTCTTTTAATCCTGCCTGCATAACGGGTATTTTACTGATAACAATTCCATTTTTGCAGCATCCTGGCAACATATATCCTCCATATCCACTCTCTATAAATCATGATGGTTTAATCAGGATATTCATCCCTCAAATGACTCCAACAAATTAATAGATCTAGCGAATAAATTATCCTTAGCATTCACTTTCATATCAGTTTACCCCTGACATACCAAAAATCCTTTGTATGTTTCAGGAGGCTAGCATCAAATAATAACCTGGTAAAATACCTCTGACACATTTAAAATATCTAAATTATGTTGTTAGAAATACTTAATCAAAAACCGCAAATCCAATCAGTTTACGATATCATTCAAAATAATGACCAAAGGCTAAATACAAGGCCTTTAGTCCGAAAGAACAACAAAAAAAGCAATAAAAACTGAAAGATATTTCTTATCCAGATTCGATAAATTGATTTCTCCTGCTATTAGCCAAACAAGTAAAAACAAAACCATAAATTCATTTCAGTGATAATATTCATGAGGATATTTATTTGACCTCCGACGCAGATCGCTTCCTGTGGCCATAACCAGAATTAATCAGCGCAATTTTGATCTTAACCAACCCCAAAACAACCGCGCTTCATGATACAAATGGGGTCTCATTATTTGAACAATACGCAGCACGTCTATGACAAAGGGCGAGTTATGCAAACTGAGCAACAGCGAGCCGTAACACGGCTATGTATCCAGTGCGGATTATTTCTTTTGCAGCACGGGGCGGAAAGTGCGCTGGTGGATGAGCTTTCTTCACGACTTGGGCGTGCGCTGGGGATGGACTGCGTTGAAAGCTCCATCTCTTCCAACGCAATTGTGCTGACCACCATTAAAGATGGTCAATGTTTAACCTCGACACGTAAAAATCAGGATCGCGGCATTAATATGCATGTGGTTACTGAAGTACAGCACATTGTGATTCTGGCGGAACATAAATTGCTGGATTGCAAAGGTGTGGAGAAGCGTTTTAGTCAAATACATCCTCTGCGCTATCCGCGTTGGCTGGTAGCCCTGATGGTTGGACTTTCTTGCGCCTGTTTCTGCAAACTGAATAACGGTGGCTGGGACGGCGCGCTGATTACGTTCTTTGCCAGCATGATCGCCATGTACATCCGCCAACTGCTGGCACAACGCCATCTTCACCCGCAGATAAACTTTTGCCTCACCGCATTTGCCGCCACCACGATTTCCGGCCTCCTTTTACAACTTCCGACATTCAGTCATACGCCTACCATAGCGATGGCGGCCAGCGTTCTGTTGCTGGTGCCGGGCTTTCCGTTGATTAATGCCGTCGCCGATATGTTTAAAGGCCACATCAATACCGGGCTGGCACGCTGGGCAATTGCCAGCCTGTTGACGTTGGCTACCTGCGTTGGCGTGGTGATGGCACTGACGATTTGGGGACTACGCGGATGGGTATGATCGAATTTCTCATAGCGTTGGTGCAGGATATGATCCTCGCGGCAATTCCTGCGGTCGGATTTGCGATGGTATTCAATGTACCGGTTCGGGCGTTACGCTGGTGTGCGCTGCTTGGCGCGATTGGTCATGGTTCACGAATGATCTTAATGACTACCGGGCTGAATATTGAGTGGTCAACCTTTATGGCATCTATGCTGGTCGGCACCATTGGTATTCAATGGTCGCGCTGGTATCTGGCGCATCCAAAAGTCTTTACCGTGGCGGCTGTTATCCCCATGTTCCCTGGCATTTCTGCTTATACAGCAATGATTTCAGCTGTAAAAATCAGTCAGTTAGGTTATAGCGAGCCGTTGATGATTACCCTGTTAACCAACTTTCTTACGGCATCATCAATTGTTGGTGCATTATCCATCGGTCTTTCCATTCCTGGATTATGGTTGTACCGCAAGCGCCCTCGCGTATAAAATTGCCTCGCTTAAAGCACACGGATGAGAGACAGCCTCCTTTCATCCGTGTGTTACTATAAAAGTAATCTCCCTTCTCGTTCATCGTTCCATATTGAGAAACAGTATGTCTTCCAGAGTTTTGACCCCGGACGTCGTTGGTATTGACGCCCTGGTACACGATCACCAGACCATTCTGGCAAAAGCTGAAGGCGGAATGGTTGCCGTATTTGCTAACAACGCTCCGGCGTTTTATGCCGTCACGCCCGCGCGTCTTGCTGAACTGCTGGCGCTGGAAGAAAAGCTGGCACGTCCGGGAAGCGATGTCGCTCTGGACGATCAACTCTATCAGGAACCGCAAACTGCCCCCGTTGCCGTACCGATGGGAAAATTTGCCATGTACCCAGACTGGCGACCCGATGCCGACTTCACTCGCCAGGCCGCGTTGTGGGGCGTGGCACTAAGAGAGCCCGCTACCGCCGAAGAACTGGCCTCATTCATTGCCTACTGGCAGGCGGAAGGCAAAGTCTTTCACCATGTACAGTGGCAGCAAAAACTGGCGCGCAGTCTGCAAATTGGTCGCGCCAGCAACGGCGGCCTGGCCAAACGAGATGTGAACACGGTCAGCGAACCTGACAGCCAAATTCCACCAGGATTCAGAGGGTAACGATGAAAAACGTTGGCGACCTGATGCAACGCCTGCAAAAAATGATGCCTGCCCATATCAAACCCGCCTTCAAAACGGGTGAAGAACTTCTGGCGTGGCAGAAAGAACAAGGGGCGCTCCGCTCCGCCGCACTGGAGCGCGAGAATCGGGCGATGAAAATGCAGCGCACCTTTAACCGCTCCGGCATTCGTCCGCTGCATCAGAACTGTTCCTTTGAGAACTATCGTGTTGAATGCGAAGGGCAGATGAATGCGTTGAGCAAAGCGCGTCAGTATGTCGAAGAGTTCGACGGCAACATCGCCAGCTTTATCTTTTCTGGCAAGCCGGGCACCGGTAAAAACCATCTGGCGGCGGCAATCTGCAACGAGCTACTGCTGCGCGGCAAATCGGTATTGATTATTACTGTTGCCGATATTATGTCGGCGATGAAAGATACCTTCAAAAATAGCGGTGCCAGTGAAGAACAACTGCTCAACGATCTGAGCAACGTTGATCTACTGGTGATCGACGAGATCGGCGTGCAGACCGAATCTAAATACGAAAAAGTGATCATCAATCAGATCGTCGATCGTCGCTCTTCTTCCAAGCGCCCAACCGGAATGCTGACAAACAGCAATGTGGAGGAAATGACGAAGTTGCTGGGCGAGCGTGTTATGGATCGTATGCGCCTGGGTAACAGTCTGTGGGTGATCTTCAACTGGGACAGTTATCGTAGTCGGGTAACGGGTAAAGAGTATTAATCCCCATTCCCGGCGTTATACTGCGACAAAATTCCACCTTGAGTAATGATGATGAAAACTGTTAAACACCTTCTGTGCTGTGCAATTACCGCCAGCGCATTAATTTCCGCCGGGGTGAATGCCGCTTCCTGGAAAGATGCGCTCTCCAGCGCCGCCAGCGAGTTAGGCAATCAAAACACCACACAGGAAGGCGGCTGGTCGCTCGCTTCATTAACTAACCTGCTTAGTAGCGGCAATCAGGCATTAAGCGCAGATAACATGAACAATGCCGCAGGCATTCTGCAATACTGCGCGAAGCAAAAGCTGGCTTCGGTGACCGATGCGGAAAACATCAAAAACCAGGTACTGGAGAAGCTGGGTCTGAACAGCGAAGAGCAGAAAGAAGACACCAACTATCTGGACGGCATTCAGGGTTTGCTGAAAACCAAAGATGGCCAGCAGCTTAATCTGGATAACATCGGTACGACTCCGCTGGCGGAGAAAGTGAAAACCAAAGCCTGCGATCTGGTATTAAAGCAAGGTCTGAACTTTATCTCTTGATCCGTATAACGCCGCGTTTTAGCTGTTAATCGGCTGGCGCGGCAATCCCCTTCTCTTTTTCCCACTTCTGACGCTTTCATCCCCTGCTATCCGGGAAACAACCTCGATCAAAAAAGTCTGTTTATAAACTAATTCCTAACAACATCGCATTTTTTTGACACTAGAATTGCAGCAATATGGCAGCGCCATTACATTGTGTTTCTCAAAAAATCTTAAGCATCGGCTACACAGCCTGGTTTAGTGAGGATCGCCCGTTGTCAGAACTACTCTCATTTGCCTTGTTTCTCGCCTCTGTGCTGATCTACGCATGGAAAGCGGGACGTAACACCTGGTGGTTTGCCGCCACGTTAACGGTGTTAGGGTTATTTGTCGTTTTAAATATTACCCTGTTTGCCAGCGACTATTTTACTGGCGATGGTATTAACGACGCGGTTCTCTATACCTTAACCAACAGCCTGACCGGTGCAGGCGTCAGCAAATATATCCTGCCTGGTATTGGCATTGCACTGGCACTGGCAGTCGTTTTCGGTGCACTGGGCTGGATCCTGCGCCGCCGACGTCATCATCCGCACCATTTTGGTTACAGCCTTTTGGCGCTCTTACTGGCACTGGGTTCTGTCGATGCCAGCCCGGCGTTTCGTCAGATAACAGAACTGGTGAAATCCCAGTCGCGCGACGGCGATCCGGACTTTGCGGCTTATTATAAAGAACCGTCGAAAACCATTCCTGACCCGAAACTCAACCTGGTTTATATCTACGGAGAAAGCCTCGAACGCACCTATTTTGACAACGATGCTTTCCCGGATCTCACGCCTGAACTGGGCGCGCTGAAAAATGAAAGTCTGGATTTCAGCCACACGCAGCAGTTGCCGGGAACGGACTACACGATTGCGGGCATGGTGGCTTCCCAGTGTGGTATTCCGCTTTTTGCTCCATTTGAAGGCAACGCTTCTGCATCCGTTTCCAGCTTCTTCCCGCAGAACATCTGTCTGGGCGATATCCTGAAAAACTCGGGTTATCAGAACTATTTCGTACAGGGAGCCAATCTGCGTTTTGCCGGTAAAGATGTGTTCCTGAAATCACACGGCTTCGACCATTTGTACGGCTCGGAAGAACTAAAAAGCGTGGTCGCAGACCCGCATTATCGCAACGACTGGGGATTCTACGACGATACCGTGCTGGATGAAGCATGGAAAAAATTTGAAGAGCTTTCCCGCTCTGGTCAGCGGTTCTCACTGTTTACCCTGACGGTCGATACCCATCACCCGGATGGTTTTATCTCTCGTACCTGTAATCGCAAAAAATATGATTTTGACGGAAAACCGAACCAGTCATTCAGCGCGGTAAGTTGCAGCCAGGAGAACATCGCGACGTTTATCAACAAAATCAAAGCGTCACCGTGGTTTAAAGATACCGTCATCGTCGTCTCTTCTGACCATTTAGCGATGAATAACACGGCGTGGAAATACCTCAATAAGCAGGATCGCAATAACCTGTTTTTTGTCATCCGTGGCGACAAACCGCAGCAAGAGACGCTGGCAGTGAAGCGCAACACGATGGATAACGGCGCTACGGTACTGGATATCCTTGGTGGTGATAATTTTATCGGCCTCGGACGCAGTAGCCTTTCTGGTCAGTCAATGTCAGAAGTGTTCCTGAACATGAAAGAGAAAGTACTGGCGTGGAAGCCGGATATCATTCGTCTGTGGAAATTCCCCACCGAGATAAAAGAATTTACCATCAATCAGAATAAAAACATGATCGCCTTCTCGGGTAGTCATTTCCGTTTGCCGCTGCTGCTGCGGGTTTCAGACAAACGAGTGGAACCGCTGCCAGAAAGTGAATACTCCGCACCACTGCGTTTCCAACTGGCCGATTTCGCCCCACGTGATAATTTCATCTGGGTTGACCGCTGCTACAAAATGGGGCAGTTGTGGGCGCCGGAACTGGCGCTTTCTACCGACTGGTGTGTTTCACAGGGGCAACTTGGCGGGCAACAAACTGTGCAGCATGTCGATAAGCCAGAATGGAAAGGTAAAACGGCATTTAAGGACACGGTCATCGACATGGCACGCTACAAAGGCAATGTCGATACACTGAAGATTGTCGATAACGATATTCGCTACAAAGCAGACAGTTTCATCTTTAACGTCGCGGGTGCGCCGGAAGAGGTGAAACAGTTTAGCGGGATTTCCCGTCCGGAGTCGTGGGGTCGCTGGTCTAATGCACAGCTTGGCGATGAAGTGAAAATCGAGTACAAGCATCCGCTGCCGAAGAAATTTGATCTGGTGATTACCGCCAAAGCCTACGGTAATAACGCCAGCCGCCCCATTCCGGTACGCGTTGGCAATGAAGAACAAACCATTGTGCTGGGCAACGAAGTGACCACCACTACGCTGCATTTCGATAACCCAACCGATGCCGACACCCTGGTGATTGTGCCGCCGGAACCCGTCGCAACCAACGAAGGGAATATTCTCGGTCACTCGCCGCGTAAACTCGGTATCGGGATGGTGGAAATTAAAGTGGTGGCGCGTGAAGGGTAAACACTGACGGATTTACAGGTCGGATAAGACGCGTAAACGTCTTATCCGACCAACAAAACATTATTGATAAATAAAAATAGTGTCCAACACTGCATAGCCACTTTACCAGTCACTCATTATCAGAAAGTAACCACACCCTTAATCAACTCACGATTGTTAATCACATCGCGCTCATAGGTTTCTGCCAGCGTGGCGAACGGATAGCTATGGGTTAACATCATGCCGGCAGTGATCTTCCCTTCCGCCATCAGTCGCCAGACTTTCGCAAAATCTTCCGGCGTAGCGTTACGGCTACCCATTATTGTGGTCTCTTTTTTGTGGAATTCTGGATCAGAGATTTGCAAATCGCCTTTAAACAGGCCGACAAAGACGACCGTGCCACCGTGGCGAATCAGATTAACAGTGTTATTCATCGCATGTTGATTACCTGTCGCGTCGATCACTTTCTGCGCCAGAGAGCCACCAAATTGCGCGCGCAGTTGGTCATCAAAATCTTCTGCGAACGGATCAAGCACGGGCAGCTCCAGATGCCTTATCACATGCTCACGCCGCGCCGGACTGGTATCGACCACCACCACCTGTGCGCCATCAACTTTAGCGATTGCCGCCGCGCCAAGACCGATTGGCCCCGCCCCGACCACCAGCACCTGCTCGCCAGGCGCAACTGCCGCGCGGCGCACCGCATGAGCACTAATGGCGAAGGGTTCAATCAACGCTGCCGCCTGTGGGTCGATGCCGTCTGCGGGCAAAATGTTCGCTTCTGGCACGCTTAAATACTCACTAAAACCGCCATCCTGATGCACTCCTATGACCGAAATGCTTTCACAGCAGTTGGTGCGACCACTTTTACACGCCGGGCATTGCTGACAGGCGATATAAGGGATCACTGCAACTTGCTGGCCATTTTTGAGATCAGCAATATCTTTACCTAATTCAACAATCTCTCCACATATTTCATGGCCTAACACGCGTGGATAACTAAAAAATGGTTGATTTCCACCCCAGGCATGAATATCAGTACCACAAATTCCGACAGACTTAATCTTTATCAATACTTCATCGCCACCGGGAATTGGCATTTCATATTGTTTCCAGACTAATTCTTTCGGTTTCTGGCAAATTAATGTATTTATCTTAGGCATAATTCTGCTCTCCATTTTTTGTTGTCTTAGATATCAATGAAAATGAAAAATGCCAGTGAAATAGAAAATCTATTTTGTGAAAATACACGCATAAAAATGTTTTAAATCGGGTTTTAATAGCGCGACAAGGAGAAAAATATGAGTCGCTCACAAAATTTACGCCATAATGTGGTTAACCAGTTTATTGATGAGATGGTATGTGGTCATATCCCTTCCCCACTCCCATCGCAAAGCTCACTAGCGGAAATGTACAACGTCAGTCGCACCACGGTGCGTCATGTTCTCAGCCACTTACGCGAATGCGGTGTCCTGACGCAGGTCGGGAATGACCACGTCATCACGCGTAAACCTGATCACAACGATGGTTTTGCCTGTCCCGCAGCTTCGATAAGCGAGCAAGACAAAGTATTTGAGCAGTTTTTTTTCACGATGATAAATCAGCGTCAGTTATTGCCTGGTGAAACTTTTTCTGAGCTGCAACTGGCGCGAGCGGCAGGTGTCAGCTCGATTACGGCAAGAAAATATCTTTTAAAATTATGGTGCTATAACCTCACCCAAAGCGAAAAACGCGGTCAGTGGAGGATAAAGCATTTCGATCAATCCTACGCCGAGCAGCTTTTTGAACTGCGCGAAATGTTGGAAACGCGCTCAATCCAGCGTTTTCTCACCCTGCCTGATAATGATCCGCGCTGGTTTCAGGTGAAAACCATGCTCGAACGCCACCGAATGCTGCGTAACAACATCGGCAGTAATTTTCACACGTTCTCGCAACTGGACAGAGAGTTCCATTCCTTATTGCTTTCAGCCACTGACAATATCTTTTTCAATCAATCCATTGATATTATCTCCGTCATCTTTCATTTCCACTATCAATGGGACGAAAACGATCGCCGGCAGCGCAATATCATAGCCATAGATGAGCATATGACTATTCTCAGTGCTTTGGTTTGCCGCAGCTATGTGGATGCTACGCTTGCACTACGTAACCATTTGAATTCAGCTAAACAAGCGATGATTCGTTCCATCAAGAAGAACAAGCGGTACGTTTATTAAATACAGATTAAAAACAGCAAACTATTAGTTTGTGCACGGTTTTATCAAAATATAAACACCCGAAATTTCCGACTTACCTATGCTCGCAACCAGTCGACTATAAATGTTTTCTTGTGAGCGGTAGTGAAATCCTAAAGATTTCATCTGCCATTAATATTAACCCTGCGCAATACATAATTACGCAAATAATTAATATATTATAGATACAGGAGTTCGGCGTGGAAAAAGAAAATATTACCCTCGATCCGCAATCTTCCTTTCGCTCAACGTCGTCGGTAGATATCCCCGTGCCACCAAATGGATTAATTCAACGCAGTCCACGAATTAAACACATTCAAACCACCGCCATGTTGTTATTATTTATTGCTGCGGTAATAAATTTTCTCGATCGCAGTTCGCTGTCGGTAGCGAATGTAACTATTCGTGGAGAGCTGGGGTTAAACGCCACCGAGATGGGCGCTTTACTCTCCGTGTTCTCGCTCTCTTACGGGATTGCGCAATTGCCCGCAGGCATACTGCTGGACCGCAAAGGCCCACGCCTGATGCTGGGGCTAGGGATGATCGTCTGGTCGCTGTTTCAGGCAATGTCTGGCATGGTGCACAGCCTGGCGCAGTTCGTGCTGATGCGCATAGGTATGGGGATCGGCGAGGCTCCCATGAACCCGTGCGGTGTTAAAGTGATTAACGACTGGTACAACATCAAAGAACGTGGACGCCCGATGGGCTTTTTCAACGCGGCCTCCGTCATTGGTATTGCCATAAGCCCGCCGATTCTGGCAGCGATAATGCTGGCCATCGGCTGGCGTGGGATGTTTATAACCATCGGCTTACTGGGCATTTTTCTCGCCATCGCCTGGTTTATGTTCTATCGCAACCGCGAGCAGGTGGTGCTGACCGCCGCTGAACAAACCTATCTCAACGCCGGTAGCGTCAATACCCGCCGCGACCCACTCACTTTTGCCGAATGGCGCAGCCTGTTTCGTAACCGCACAATGTGGGGAATGATGCTCGGTTTCAGTGGTATGAACTATGCGGGGTGGTTGTACATTGCCTGGCTGCCAGGTTATCTGCAAACAGTCTATCACCTGGATTTAAAAAGCACAGGCTTGATGGCGGCAATACCTTTCCTGTTCGGTGGGATCGGGATGCTACTCAACGGATATGTGACTGACTGGCTGGTCAAAGGAGGGATGAAGCCGATTAAGAACCGTAAGCTCTGTATTGTTACCGGGATGTTCATTTCAGCCGCCTTTACTCTGGTAGTACCGCAAGCGACAACCCCCATGAGTGCGGTTCTGCTGATTGGCATGGCGCTGTTCTGCCTTCACTTTGCTGGAACCTCCTGCTGGGGGCTGGTTCACGTAGCGGTCGCTTCTCGCATGGCTGCGTCAGTGGGCAGTATCCAGAACTTTGCCAGCTTCATGTGTGCCTCATTAGCACCGATTATTACCGGTTTTATTGTCGATACCACTCACTCATTCCGTCTGGCGCTACTCATCTGCGGTTGCGTCACCGCAGCAGGCGCGCTGGCGTACATCTTCATGGTACATCAACCCATTAGCGATCCGCATAAAGAGTAATCTCCCCTTGCCCGATAAGTCATCGCTTATCGGGCATTTTTTGTGGCAATTAAAACGTTTCCCAGTTATCCCCGCTATCAGCCACTACCGCTTTACGCGACACCATCGGTGCCACCGTTTTTACCGCCAACGCTTCGCGCTGACGCTGTTGCTCTTGCTGAATACGAAATACAGCCACAGCTTCAGTCAGGCGGCTGGCCTGCTCTTCCAGCGCGGCGGCAGCAGCGGCAGACTCTTCCACCAGCGCAGCGTTCTGTTGTGTTACCCGGTCCATCTCGACAACCGCTAAGCCAACCTGATCGATACCGCGACTCTGCTCATCAGAAGCGGAGGCAATTTCGCCCATGATATCGGTCACGCGGGTCACGGCGCTGACAATCTCCGCCATAGTTTCCCCGGCGCTTTCGACGAGTGTCGATCCGACATCCACTTTGCCAACCGAATCTTCAATCAGACTTTTAATTTCACGCGCCGCCTGGGCACTACGCTGAGCCAGATTACGCACTTCTCCCGCGACCACCGCAAAACCACGCCCTTGTTCACCCGCACGCGCTGCTTCGACCGCCGCATTCAAGGCCAGAATATTAGTCTGGAAAGCAATGCCGTCGATGACGCTGATAATATCGGCGATTTTCTGCGAACTGGTAGAGATATCGCGCATAGTTTGTACCACGCTATCGACCACATTACCGCCACGTTGTGCCGTTTCGGAAGCACTTAACGCCAGATGGCTTGCCTGTCGCGCGTTCTCGGCATTCTGTTTCACTGTCGCAGTCAATTGCTCCATGCTGGCTGCCGTCTCTTCTAACGAAGCGGCTTGTTGCTCAGTGCGTGAAGAGAGATCGTTATTACCGGTAGCGATTTCGCTGGCTCCGCTATAGATAGCATTAGCACCATTACGCACATCACCCACGGTACGTACCAGTTCACTTTGCATATGGCGCAAACTCTCTGCCAGTTGCCCCACTTCATTAGAGCCATCTACCTCGATCGGTTTCACCAGATCGCCGCCAGCAATATGACGAATGTTGTCGATCAGGCGATTCATCGGCGCCACCAGCGACGTTTTAATACCAAACCAGACGGCGAAGATAACCGCCAGTACGACAATCAGCACACCCGCCAGCACCCACATTGCCTGGTTAAAGGCAGCATTATTATCGGTGACGGCGATGTCATAGAGACGATCGTTTTGCTGCATATACGCCATATACTGCTTCTCGAAACCGTCCTGATATCCCTGAGTAGGTTGGTCAAAAAACTCGTTGATTTTGCCCGCCCCTAACAACTGGATCAGCTCCGCCAGTGCATTGTGATAGATATCGTAATTACGTTTGATCTCCGTGGCAGCCGCTGTGCTCTGATGCAAGTCTCGCGGTAATGCTTCGTAATCTGCCCAGTTTTTTTCCGCTTGTTTCAGCGAAATAGTGGCACTCTGCATCAGCTCGGCGACGGTCGAACCGCTGCCAATATTGTTCTGATCCATCATGTAGCGGATACCCGCACGGTTGAGGGTGTTACGCGTCTGCAACAACGCAACCCAACTGCCATTTAGCGTAGATTGCTGCTGGCGAATGGTTTGTAAGACGGAGAGATTTTCTTTGTCCTTTTTTAAAGCGTTAAAGAACAGACTGCCTGATGTCAGTTGCAAAAGGCCGAAAACGGCCAAAACCAGCAGTAAGCTGGTCACGATCCTGATACGTTTTAACATGGTTTCTCTTTTCCTGTTGACCGATAGCAGGATTTTCGGCCTGGAATGAGAAAACTTTATAGGTAGCGACCTGAAACTGGTTAAATTTACCTCACTTTTTTATTTTTGTTCAAAAATACAATAACCACTCATTGATACATTTTTCTTTCTTATTTTTCACATTAGCTGTATCTATTTTGAACGTGAGGATATTTGCCAATAGATTAATATTATTGGCCAAAATAATATTATCAGTGAGGAAATGGGGTTTTAATATATATAGCATGAATATAATTTTTATATGAGTAACACAACCGAGGGCTAAAAATCGCTTCGGTTGTGATCAATATCACATAAATAGTCTTCATAAACCTCGCCCAATACCGCTCAACTGCAAAACTGACCGCTTACATCCCTAATATAACCACTCAGTTATTTACCTTACTTTACGCGCGCGTAACTCTGGCAACATCACTGCAGGATAGCGGTCAATTTACCTCCTCAAACGCAACGCAAACCTAGAACGGCTTCGGCCTATGATTAACAAATTACTCAATGGATTTTGGTTTGCAGGAAGGCAGCAAGTGAGTGAATCCCCGGGAGCTTACAACAGTAAGTGACAGGGGTGAACGAATGCAGCTGTCGCATCTGTAAGCCAAAAGACGACGAGTAAAATGCCAGGTTTTACTATGGATACGAAAAAACTATTCAAGCACATACCCTGGGTGATTCTTGGAATCATCGGTGCATTCTGCCTCGCGGTAGTTGCATTACGTCGGGGGGAGCACGTCAGTGCCCTGTGGATCGTGGTCGCCTCTGTGTCGGTGTATCTGGTGGCGTATCGCTACTACAGTCTGTACATCGCCCAGAAGGTGATGAAACTCGACCCCACGCGCGCGACGCCTGCGGTTATTAACAACGACGGTCTGAACTATGTTCCGACCAACCGTTACGTGTTGTTTGGTCACCACTTCGCCGCTATCGCCGGTGCCGGTCCGCTGGTTGGTCCGGTGCTCGCCGCGCAGATGGGCTACCTGCCTGGCACGCTGTGGCTGCTGGCGGGGG
>NZ_PZKQ01000050.1:0-32255 GCF_003046645.1 Escherichia sp. MOD1-EC6475
GTTGGAGTCATTACCCGAATCCAGGGCAAGAAAAAAAGAATTAATCCTGGAAAGGTCTGCAACAATTTCGATGCCTTCGACGGCGGCTTTGCGTTGTTTAATATCCTGATCCTGTCCGGGATAATAAACTTGGTTAAAACCGGGCGCGGGGGTAATGGCATTTAATTCGCGCATGGTCTGGCTAAGATGTTGACGGAATAATTCGCTGGAGGAGAAAAAGTTCGGATTAATAACTATATGTAATTGCCCCAAATTACGCCCGGCGTGTAAATCGTCATACATCGAACTAACCTGGCGCCCGAACGGTAAGTCGAGTAACACGCCTGAGAGGACGTCAATCATCATCATCAGGCCATACCCTTTCGGTCCGGCTGCGGGAAGCAGAGCATGTACCGCGAACGGATCGGTTGTTGGTGCACCGTTTTTATCGACCGCCCAGGTATCCGGGATAGACATATTACGCGAGCGGGCGTCGAGCACTTTTCCCCATGCCTGTACGGTAGTCGCCATATCAAAGGTAAGGATCTCGTTGCCTTCTCCCGGCGCGGCAAAGGCCAGTGGGTTAGTACCGTAGTAAATTTCCGCGCCGCCAAACGGCACCACCATTGGATCGGACTGGCACAGCGAAATGCCAATCAATCCGGCTCGGGCTGCCTGCTGCACAAAGTAAGAGATAGCGCCGCTGTGGCCCATCCGGCTGATACCGACCACCGCAACGCCATTTTGTTGGGCGGTTTTGATGGCATGTTCCATACCCATTTTTGCGGCGACCTGCCCGGCGGCATTGTCGGCATGTAAAATTGCCGAGCACGGCCCGGTTTCTTCGAGACGGAACTCCGGTTCGCGGTTGGTGCCGCCTTTTGAAATGCGTTCTGCGTAGTATTCCACGCGTACCGCGCCATGAGAGTGGATCCCTCTGGCATCGGCGTAAACCAATACTTCAGCCACGGTTGCAGCGTGCTCACGTTTTAACCCAGCCTAGCACAGTTTATTCTCGATTAGCTGGTGGAGTGTTTCCCGACTGATTTTCATCTGTCTTCCTTTTTAACGATGGTGTGAAGCATGACTGCAATTAACATACAGGGAAAATATCTCGATTATGTGATCCAGACAGGCAAAAAAATATAGTTAGAATTTATTTGATAATCGTCCTTCTTTTAACCTGATTTTTAAAACAACCACGCTTATTAAAAAATAACGCGTAATAGTCTGGCGGTTATTTAAATTCTTTTTCTAATAATCTCTGTGTGATATTCATCACCTTATTTGTCACCGTCCATCGATACCGTAATCGCCACATTAACACTGCTCGTGCAATTGCCATGGGTGCAATTTTTAAGGAGTTGTTATGATCCACGCCTTTATTAAAAAAGGGTGTTTTCAGGATTCGGTCAGTTTAATGATTATTTCACGAAAACTCAGCGAATCAGAAAATGTTGATGATGTTTCCGTAATGATGGGTACGCCCGCCAATAAAGCGTTATTAGATACCACAGGTTTCTGGCATGACGATTTTAATAACGCCACGCCGAACGATATTTGCGTGGCAATTCGTAGCGAAGCGGCGGATGCGGGGATCGCGCAGGCGATTATGCAGCAGCTTGAAGAGGCGCTAAAACAGCTGGCACAGGGAACAGGCAGCAGCCAGGCGTTGACGCAGGTGCGTCGCTGGGACAGTGCCTGTCAGAAATTACCCGATGCCAATCTGGCGCTGATTTCAGTGGCTGGTGAGTATGCGGCAGAGCTGGCGAATCAGGCGCTGGATCGCAACCTCAACGTGATGATGTTCTCCGATAACGTTACGCTGGAAGATGAAATCCAACTTAAAACCCGCGCGCGGGAAAAAGGCTTGCTGGTGATGGGGCCAGACTGCGGTACGTCGATGATTGCCGCCACGCCGCTGGCTTTTGCTAACGTGATGCCGGAAGGCAACATTGGCGTCATTGGCGCTTCCGGTACCGGGATTCAGGAGCTGTGCTCACAGATTGCGCTGGCAGGTGAGGGAATTACTCACGCGATTGGTCTTGGTGGGCGCGACCTCAGCCGTGAAGTGGGCGGCATCAGTGCGCTAACGGCGCTGGAAATGTTAAGCGCCGATGCGAAAAGCGAAGTGCTGGCATTTGTTTCAAAACCACCTGCCGAAGCTGTGCGTCTGAAAATTGTTAATGCCATGAAAGCAACCGGCAAACCGACGGTGGCGCTGTTTTTAGGTTATACCCCGGCTATGGCTCGCGACGAGCATGTCTGGTTTGCCTCCTCGCTGGATGAAGCCGCACGCCTGGCTTGCCTGCTTTCACGCGTCACGGCGCGACGTAACGCAATAGCGCCTGTCAGCAGCGGATTTATTTGCGGTTTGTATACCGGCGGTACGCTGGCTGCCGAAGCGGCGGGATTACTTGCCGGGCACCTTGGCGTGGAAGCCGACGATACCCATCAACATGGCATGATGCTGGACGCCGATGGCCACCAGATTATTGACCTCGGCGATGATTTCTACACCGTCGGGCGTCCCCATCCGATGATCGACCCAACCTTACGCAACCACTTAATTGCCGATCTCGGCGCTAAACCGCAAGTGCGCGTATTGCTGCTTGATGTGGTGATTGGCTTCGGCGCGACCGCCGATCCTGCTGCCTCGCTGGTAAGCGCCTGGCAAAAAGCCTGTGCTGCGCGTTCAGACAACCAACCGCTGTACGCCATTGCTACGGTGACAGGCACTGAACGTGACCCGCAATGCCGCTCGCAACAAATCGCCATCCTGGAAGATGCGGGGATCGCGGTAGTGAGTTCGCTGCCGGAAGCCACCTTGCTGGCGGCGGCACTGATTCATCCGCTCTCGCCTGCCACACAGCAACACACACCGTCATTACTGGAAAACGTCGCGGTGATTAATGCCGGATTACGCAGTTTTGCGCTGGAACTACAAGGCGCCAGCAAACCGGTCGTGCATTACCAATGGGCGCCAGTCGCTGGCGGCAATAAAAAACTGGCTCGTTTATTAGAACGTTTGCAATAAGGGGTTCCCATGTTTACATCAGTGGCGCAAGCCAATGCTGCGGTTATCGAACAAATTCGTCGCGCTCGTCCACACTGGCTGGATGTGCAACCGGCTTCTTTACTTATCAGCGAACTAAACCAGGGCAAAACACTGCTTCACGCCGGGCCGCCAATGTGCTGGCAGGAGATGACCGGACCCATGAAAGGGGCGTGCGTGGGCGCATGTCTGTTTGAAGGCTGGGCGAAAGATGAAGCGCAGGCGCTGGCAATACTGGAGCAGGGGGAAGTGCACTTCATTCCTTGTCACCATGTAAATGCCGTCGGGCCAATGGGCGGCATTACTTCTGCCAGTATGCCGATGCTGGTGGTCGAGAACGTGACCGACGGCAACCGTGCGTACTGCAACCTGAATGAAGGCATCGGGAAAGTGATGCGTTTTGGCGCTTACGGCGAAGATGTCCTGACCCGTCACCGCTGGATGCGCGATGTGTTAATGCCGGTATTAAGCGCCGCGCTTGGGCGCATGGAGCGCGGTATCGATCTCACCGCGATGATGGCGCAGGGCATTACGATGGGCGATGAGTTCCATCAGCGCAATATTGCTACCTCGGCACTGTTAATGCGCGCGCTGGCACCGCAAATTGCCCGCCTCGATCACGATAAACAGCACATCGCCGAAGTGATGGATTTCCTCAGCGTGACCGATCAGTTCTTCCTCAACCTCGCGATGGCTTACTGCAAGGCGGCGATGGATGCTGGCGCGATGATCCGCGCAGGCAGCATCGTTACGGCTATGACCCGCAACGGCAATATGTTCGGGATTCGGGTAAGCGGGCTGGGTGAACGCTGGTTTACTGCGCCTGTAAACACTCCGCAAGGTCTGTTTTTCACCGGCTTCTCGCAGGGGCAGGCGAACCCGGATATGGGCGACAGCGCGATTACCGAAACCTTTGGTATCGGTGGTGCGGCAATGATCGCAGCGCCTGGCGTAACGCGCTTTGTCGGTGCGGGTGGTATGGAGGCTGCCAGGACAGTTTCTGAAGAGATGGCGGAAATCTTCCTTGAGCGCAATATGCAGTTGCAGATCCCCGGCTGGGATTTTCAGGGTGCGTGCCTGGGGCTGGATATTCGGCGCGTGGTAGAAACGGGTATTACGCCGCTTATCAATACCGGTATCGCCCATAAAGAAGCGGGGATCGGGCAGATTGGTGCAGGCACAGTGCGGGCACCGCTGGCGTGTTTTGAACAGGCGCTGGAAGCACTGGCTGAAAGCATGGGGATTGGTTGAGGAACGTGCAATGACGATCATCCATCCTCTGCTTGCCAGCCGTAGCGCACCGAATTATCGCCAGTCATGGCGGTTAGCGGGAGTGTGGCGACGGGCGATTAACCTGATGACGGAAAGCGGCGAACTGTTAACGCTGCATCGTCAGGGTAGTGGTTTCGGCCCCGGAGGATGGGTGCTTCGCCGCGCGCAATTCGATGCGTTATGCGGTGGATTATGCGGCAATGAACGACCACAGGTTGTGGCTCAAGGGATTCGCCTCGGGCGTTTCACGGTTAAACAGCCACAGCGTTATTGTTTGCTACGTATTACGCCGCCTGCGCATCCTCAACCGCTTGCAGCTGCATGGATGCACCGCGCGGAGGAAACCGGGCTTTTTGGACCACTGGCGATGGCGGTAAGCGATCCGCTGCCCGCTGAATTACGCCAGTTTCGCCACTGTTTTCAGACCGCGCTCAATGGCGTTAAGACCGACTGGCGGCCTGGTATTATGGCGCTTTAGATTTGCGCTCTGGTCGCCAGTTTTTTTCCTGTTCCGACAATCTTCAACTCGTTACCACAGCGGTGAGCGTCAGTTATTTGCGCTACGCCGCACAAGGATATTTTTCCTCGCCACTCCTGCACTTTGTTCATGCTCTGGAACGCCCTCAACGTACCGCTGCAGCGATTGATTCACTGTTGGCGCTGGGGCATACGTCAGGGGCAGATACATTGCTGGGATTCTGGCTTGGTCAACAATTATTACAAGGAAAACCATGAAAACACTGGTTGTAGCTCTTGGGGGCAATGCCTTGCTTCAGCGCGGTGAGGCGCTGACGGCAGAAAATCAATATCGCAATATCGCCAGTGCTGTACCTGCGCTGGCGCGCCTGGCCCGTTCTTATCGGCTGGCGATTGTTCACGGCAACGGGCCGCAGGTGGGGCTGCTGGCGTTACAGAATCTGGCGTGGAAAGAGGTAGAACCGTATCCGCTGGATGTGCTGGTGGCGGAAAGCCAGGGGATGATTGGCTATATGCTGGCGCAAAGTTTGCGCGCGCAGCCGCAAATGCCGCCTGTCACGACGGTGTTGACGCTCATTGAGGTTTCGCCGGATGATCCGGCGTTTTTGCAGCCAGAGAAGTTTATCGGTCCGGTTTATCAGCCAGAAGAACAAGAGTCGCTGGAAGCGGCTTACGGCTGGCAGATGAAACGCGATGGCAAATATGTGCGCCGGGTGGTGGCATCTCCGCAACCGCGTAAAATTCTCGACAGCGAAGCCATCGAACTTTTGCTCAAAGAGGGGCATGTAGTGATTTGCAGCGGTGGCGGCGGTGTTCCGGTAACGGATGACGGGGCAGGGAGTGAAGCGGTAATTGATAAAGATCTCGCCGCTGCGTTGCTCGCCGAGCAGATTAATGCCGATGGACTGGTGATCCTCACCGATGCTGATGTGGTATATGAAAACTGGGGAACGCCGCAGCAACGTGCCATTCGCCATGCTACACCGGATGAGTTAGCTCCATTTGCCAAAGCCGATGGTTCGATGGGGCCGAAGGTAACGGCGGTGAGTGGTTATGTCAGAAGCCGTGGCAAACCCGCGTGGATTGGGGCGTTATCGCGAATTGAAGAGACGCTGGCGGGCGAGGCGGGGACCTGTATTTCGCTGTAGTCGTAGGCAGTAGACATTTGTGCCTGATTCGATGCTGATTATCCGACCTGGAAATATCATCACTTCCGCAGGTCGGATAAGGCGTTCACGCCGCATCCGGCAAGAAAATGAGTACCTGATTAACTGAACTTGCTCTGCGCCCAAATCACGCCGCTGGCATACTCCGGCGGCAGCAGCGGGATTAAGGCTTCCAGTGTCGCGGTCAGACGCGATATGTCGCTGTCGGTCAAATTCAGATGCCCCACTTTACGCCCCGGACGGACTTCTTTGTCGTACCAGTGCAGGTGCACCAGCGGCAGTTTCAGCCAGTCATAATTCACATCGCTACCAATCAGGTTGATCATCACCGACGGGCTATTCACCACTGGTTGCGGTAACGGCAGATCGGTAATCGCCCGCAGATGCAGCTCAAACTGGCTGATGCTGGCGCCGTTTTGCGTCCAGTGACCGCTGTTATGCACACGCGGTGCCAGTTCGTTGATCAACAGACCTTGCGGGGTGACAAAACACTCCATCGCCATCACGCCCACATAGCCCAGCTCCTGCATAATCGCCGACAGCATCTCTTCGGCTTGCGCTTGCTGCTGCGCATTGGCCTGCGGAAAAGCGACGCTGGTGCGCAAAATACCGTCCTGATGCAGGTTATGCGTCAGCGGATAAAACACGGTGCTGCCGTCAAAGCCACGCGCGCCAACCAGCGACACTTCACCAGAGAAGTTAATGCCTTGCTCGACAATACATTCGCCGTAGCATTCAGCCGGTAACTGATCGGTTTCATCGGCGCGTAAACGCCATTGACCGCGACCGTCATAGCCGCCAGTGCGACGCTTAACAATCGCCAGTTCACCTAAACGATCAAACACCGCAGGCCACTCGCTGCGATCGGCAAGTAACTGCCACGGCGCGGTCGGCAGGTGGAGCTTATCGAAAAGCTGCTTCTGAGTCAGACGGTCGGCAATAATCGGGAACACATCGCGGTTCACAAAGGCCGGATGGCGCGCCAGCTCGCGGGTTAATGCAGTTTCCGGCCAGCGTTCGATCTCAGCGGTAATCACGCTTTGTTGAAAAGGCACCGCCGCAGGTTCAGCGTCCAGCCCGACCGGCCAGACAACAATGCCTAACGGTTCGCCTGCCTGACGCAGCATACGGCCTAACTGCCCGTTACCGAGGACGCAAACCTGTTTCATGCCGCACCTCGCGGGTCCGGGTTTTCCAGCACTTCGTCGGTCTGGGCTTTACGCCAGTCATTCAGACGCTGGTGTAGTTCTTTATCGTGAGTCGCAAGAATTTGTGCTGCCAGTAACGCCGCGTTTGCCGCGCCCGCTTTACCAATCGCCAGCGTACCCACCGGAATGCCACGCGGCATTTGTACGATGGAGTAGAGGCTATCGACACCGCTCAGTGCGGCGCTCTGTACTGGCACGCCCAGCACCGGCACCAGCGTTTTGGCGGCAATCATGCCTGGCAGGTGCGCTGCGCCGCCTGCGCCCGCAATAATCACCTGATAACCGTTCTCTTCGGCGCTTTCGGCGAAGCTGAACAGTTTGTCGGGGGTGCGGTGAGCAGAAACCACTTCAACGTGGTGCGGGACATTCAGGATTTCGAAGATTTCGGCGGCGAACTGCATGGTAGCCCAGTCGCTTTTGGACCCCATCACGATGGCGACACGCGCCGGATTATTGCGGGAAGACATGCGTCTTAAAACTCCTGTGGTGCACAACTCTCGGCTTTAGAGGGCACAGAGAATAGCACGGAAAGAGAGCAAGGAAAACGGTTGCGTGGTTGTGGAATCAGCAAACTTGCGCGTTATTAAAACGGGAAATGGATTAGCTCAACGTCATTCGCCGTGACTTTCACCATCGAACCTTCGGTATGCCAGGCACCCAGCACGACGCGGAAAGCAGGTTGCTGATTGGCGATAAATTCATGCACCGCCGGGCGATGCGTATGCCCGTGGATCAGCCATTGCACCTGATGGTTTTCCATCGCACTGACCACCGCGTTTTGGTTTACATCCATGATCGCCAGCGATTTACTGCTGTTGGCTTCTTTACTGTTCGCGCGCATCCGCGCGGCAATGCGTTTGCGTACAAACAACGGCAGGGCGAGGAACAGTGTTTGTAGCCACGGTTTGTGGACTTTGGCGCGAAAAGCCTGATAACCCACGTCATCGGTGCACAGCGTGTCGCCATGCATAATCAGCACCCGACGACCATAAAGTTCGAGCACCTTTTCTTCCGGCAATAACGTCATGCCGCTTTCACGGGCAAAGCGTTTGCCGAGCAGAAAATCACGGTTGCCATGAATGAAATAACAGGGAACGCCGGAATCGGACACCGCTTTGATTGCTGCCGCCATCTGGCGATGGAGTGGGTTGGGATCGTCGTCGCCAATCCATGCTTCAAACAGATCGCCAAGAATATACAGCGCGTCGGCATTGCGGGCTTCCCCCGCTAAAAAACGCAGAAAACCGGCGGTGATCGCCGGTTCTTCCACGCAGAGATGAAGGTCTGCAATAAAGAGTGTCGCCACGATTACTCGCTAACGGTCACGCTTTCAATGATAACGTCTTCTTTTGGCACGTCCTGGTGCATACCGCTACGACCGGTTGCAACACCTTTGATTTTGTCTACCACGTCCATGCCTTCAACCACTTCAGCAAACACGCAGTAGCCCCAACCTTGCAGGCTTTCGCCAGAGAAGTTCAGGAAGTCGTTATCAACCACGTTGATGAAGAACTGTGCAGTTGCAGAGTGCGGAGCCTGAGTACGGGCCATTGCCAGCGTACCACGGGTATTTTTCAGACCGTTGTTGGCTTCGTTTTTGATTGGTTCTTTGGTGGCTTTTTGTTTCATGCCCGGCTCAAAACCGCCGCCCTGAATCATAAAGCCGTTGATAACACGGTGGAAAATGGTGTTGTTGTAAAAACCTTCGCGGCAGTAGTCCAGGAAGTTTTTAACTGTTTCAGGTGCTTTATCGTCAAAAGTTTTGATGACAATATCGCCGTGATTGGTGTGGAAAGTAACCATTTTTGCATCCTGTTCCGTTTGATTGGTGCTTCAACCCGGTTCGGGTCATATATAGGGTGGTGTTATAGCATAACCGCACGATCGGATCATCTCGCAATGTATGCTGAATCGCGCGGGAAATATGGGTATTATACGCAACTCAATTACCCACACATGTCTAAACGGAATCTTCGATGCTAAAAATCTTCAATACTCTGACACGCCAAAAAGAGGAATTTAAGCCTATTCACGCCGGGGAAGTCGGCATGTACGTGTGTGGAATCACCGTTTACGACCTCTGTCATATCGGTCACGGGCGTACCTTTGTTGCCTTTGACGTGGTTGCACGCTACCTGCGTTTCCTCGGCTACAAGCTGAAGTATGTGCGCAACATTACCGATATCGACGATAAAATCATCAAGCGCGCCAATGAAAATGGCGAAAGCTTTGTGGCGCTGGTGGATCGCATGATCGCCGAAATGCACAAAGATTTTGATGCTTTGAACATTCTGCGCCCGGATATGGAGCCGCGCGCGACGCACCATATCGCAGAAATTATTGAACTCACTGAACAACTGATCGCCAAAGGTCACGCTTATGTGGCGGACAACGGCGACGTGATGTTCGACGTACCGACCGATCCAACTTATGGCGTGCTGTCGCGTCAGGATCTCGACCAGTTGCAGGCAGGGGCGCGCGTTGACGTGGTCGACGACAAACGCAACCCGATGGACTTCGTTCTGTGGAAGATGTCGAAAGAGGGCGAACCGAGCTGGCCGTCTCCGTGGGGCGCTGGTCGTCCAGGCTGGCACATTGAGTGTTCAGCAATGAACTGCAAGCAGCTGGGTAACCACTTTGATATCCACGGCGGCGGTTCAGACCTGATGTTCCCGCACCACGAGAACGAAATTGCCCAGTCCACCTGTGCGCATGATGGTCAGTATGTAAACTACTGGATGCACTCCGGCATGGTGATGGTTGACCGCGAGAAGATGTCGAAATCGCTGGGTAACTTCTTTACCGTGCGCGATGTGCTGAAATACTACGACGCCGAAACCGTGCGTTACTTCTTAATGTCCGGTCACTATCGTAGCCAGTTGAACTACAGCGAAGAGAACCTGAAGCAGGCGCGTGCGGCGCTGGAGCGTCTCTATACTGCCTTGCGTGGCACAGACAAAACTGTTGCACCTGCCGGTGGCGAAGCGTTTGAAGCGCGCTTTATTGAGGCGATGGACGACGATTTCAACACCCCGGAAGCCTATTCCGTGCTGTTTGATATGGCGCGTGAAGTGAACCGCCTGAAAGCAGAAGATATGGCAGCGGCGAATGCAATGGCATCTCACCTGCGTAAACTTTCCGCTGTATTGGGCCTGCTGGAGCAAGAACCGGAAGCGTTCCTGCAAAGCGGCGCGCAGGCAGACGACAGCGAAGTGGCTGAGATTGAAGCGTTAATTCAACAGCGTCTGGATGCCCGTAAAGCGAAAGACTGGGCGGCGGCAGATGCGGCGCGTGACCGTCTTAACGAGATGGGGATCGTGCTGGAAGATGGCCCGCAAGGGACCACCTGGCGTCGTAAGTAACATCCTCACTCTTATCCTCTCCCGCAAGGGAGAGGGTAAGTTCAGCGCAATTTACGCCTGCGCCACCATAACATTCCCATCAGCACCATTCCCGGCAACCATATCCACATCAATTCAGAAATAATCACCTGATGTCCGTACGGTGTGGTGTAACGAGACAACGCAAACGGCGCAACTTTAATCACCTGCCAGGGAGCGAAAAAGCGTTCCTCTGACCACGGCCACAGCCAGCCAACGCCTTTACCGCCAGTGGTTACCGAATCCAGCAAGCTGTGCGATAGCAACGAGACGGTTAAAAATAGCCAGCAGCGAATCAGCCCAGCCCTGAACCATCGGCGTCCAATCAGCACACATAACAGCGGGACAACAAACGCAAACACCAGCGAATGGGTAAACCCGCGATGACCAAAAACATTGCCGTAAGCAACGCCAAATTTAAACGACAATACATCGGCATCGGGCAGCATCGCCAGGACGATTCCGGCAAATAACAGACGCGGTGGGATGATTTTTGAACCCAAGCCTAAACCAATACAAAGGGGAACGGCGGCGTGAGTAATAACGGTTGGCATGATGATCGCTTCGGCAAAATATCGACGCTATCAGCATGGATGAAAGCGACGAAGAGGGCAAAGGTCTGAAAAGAGAATCGGCCTGCATACGGGCAGGCCGAAGTGGGATCAGGCAACAACCTGTACGCTGTGACCTGCAAAACTCACTGTCTGACCGGCGACGATTTTGCAACGTTTGCGCGTTTCAACCGCGCCGTCGACTTTTACCTGGCCTTCGGCGATCACGATTTTCGCCTGCGCGCCGCTTTCGCTCCAGCCTTCCAGTTTCAGCAAGTCGCACAGCTCAACGTGCGGATGTTTACCTAAAGAAAATGTCGCCATGTTACTCACCCTGTGGATCATGATATTCAACGCACGCCTGTAGCGTGTTTTCTATCAGCGTGGCAACCGTCATCGGGCCAACGCCGCCGGGAACGGGCGTAATGTAAGAAGCGCGCTTAGCCGCTTCTTCAAACACTACGTCGCCCACAACTTTGCCATTTTCCAGACGGTTGATGCCGACATCAATCACAATTGCGCCTTCTTTGATCCAGTCACCTGGAATAAAGCCCGGCTTGCCGACGGCAACGATCAACAGATCGGCATTTTCTACGTGATGACGCAGATTTTTGGTGAAGCGGTGAGTCACGGTGGTGGTGCAACCTGCCAGCAGCAGTTCCATGCTCATCGGGCGACCGACGATATTTGATGCGCCAATCACCACAGCATTAAGACCAAAGGTATCAATGTTGTAACGCTCAAGCAGCGTGACGATACCGCGCGGAGTGCAAGGACGCAGACGCGGCGCGCGCTGGCACAGACGACCGACGTTATAAGGATGGAAACCGTCTACGTCTTTGTCCGGGTGAATACGTTCCAGCACTTTGATGTAGTCAATTCCCGCCGGAAGCGGCAACTGCACCAGAATGCCGTCAATGGTGTTGTCGGCGTTCAGTGCATCGATAAGCTCAAGCAGTTCTGCTTCAGTGGTGGTTTCCGGGAGGTCATAGGAGCGGGAGACGAACCCGACTTCTTCACAAGCCTTGCGTTTGCTTGCGACATAAATTTGCGATGCAGGGTTGCTACCCACCAGCACAACGGCCAGTCCTGGCGCTCGCAGTCCGGCCGCAACGCGCGCCTGAACTTTTTGAGCAACTTCAGAGCGCACCTGCTGCGCAATCGTTTTACCGTCAATAATCTTTGCTGCCATCAGAGAGAGGATTCCATCTGTTACGTAGGTCGAAGGGGATGCGTCTATTTTGTCAGAAGCGTGGCGCGCTGTCAGTTTTCGTTTTCTGAAAAGTAAAACCTTCTGTACCTGGCGATAATGATAACCGTCGTTGGTTTGCTGCCGTAGTGAGGTAAATCAGATGCGGTCGTACACTTGTTCAGCAACCGGTTCAAAAGCCATTGACTCAGCAAGGGTTGACCGTATAATTCACGCGATTACACACACATTGTGGTATCAATGCGCCCTTAGCTCAGTTGGATAGAGCAACGACCTTCTAAGTCGTGGGCCGCAGGTTCGAATCCTGCAGGGCGCGCCATTAAAATTCAATTAGTTACGCCTTCTTTACCTCTTCCATAATTTCACAGTGGGACATCATCACCAAAAATGCCGTCTGTTTTCCTCGCGTGCTCCGTCAAATGATTAGGCGCAAGGTGAGTATATCTACGCACTATTTCTATGGATTCCCATCCGCCCATTTCCTGAAGCACTGATGAAGAACATCAATGAATGCACCAGCAGGAAACCAGTGAGTTAAGTTCAAACTGTAGTACAATTCTCTTTGGTATTAACAGGAAAGAATATGCTATGAACCCTTATATTTATCTTGGTGGCGCAATACTTGCAGAAGTCATTGGTACAACCTTAATGAAGTTTTCAGAGGGTTTTACACGGTTATGGCCCTCTGTTGGTACAATTATTTGTTACTGTGCATCATTCTGGTTATTAGCTCAGACGCTGGCTTATATTCCTACAGGGATTGCTTATGCTATCTGGTCAGGAGTCGGTATTGTCCTGATTAGTTTACTTTCCTGGGGATTTTTCGGCCAGCGGCTGGATCTTCCAGCCATTATAGGCATGATGTTGATTTGTGCCGGAGTGTTGGTAATTAACTTATTGTCACGAAGCGCACCACATTAAAAATAATTTCTTTTGAATCGAGTGAAATATGGCAGCCCGTATGGTTATACGGGCTTCTTTTTTGCTGGTAAATGTTTTTAGGCAATTGGAGCTGGTGGTTACCACATTTGCGTTTTAAACAGTAGCAATAAAGTTTTCGGTGAGAAATGCTGTCGGCATTTTGTGATAAAATGGTTTATAGCAATATAAAAATGAACTCTTAAGCCTGTTTATTTTTTTTAAGTTTCATGCGCATAGTGGATCAAAATGAAAACCACCCGCTGAACGAGTGGTTTTGCTTTTATAACTTCAGTGAATATTTACGTTGAAATAATGCAAATGATAGTGGGCAAAAGCACAATCAGTTGATGGATTCACCGTAGGATGCAACAGCCTGAGCGGTGAGTCCCCCGCTCAATACCTGTCTGAGCCCATCATTTTTCAGCCAATAATAAGTATTATTTTCTTTATTAAAAGCGTAAACTCTACAAATACCTTCAAACTCATTATTTGTGTTCCATCCACTATTAGCTACATTGCCCCATTCCTGATAAAGCCCCGCGTTAACTTCTCGCTTGATAATATGCTGTGAATTATGATCATTATAATCGTAACTATCGATATCCTGCGCTTCAGGAAATTCTCCGTTCATCTTTTTAACCCACGGTAAAATATCTTTAACTGAATTGTAAGTTTCAATACTGTATTTGAAAAAACGCTTCACGATAAAAATATAAATACCGGCAGATTTATTCGTTGATTTATCAGTGGCGAAAATAACAAAAATCTTCCCAACACACTTTTCGTCAACGCCAGGAAACGTTACTGTGCCATCCTGACTCACCGCCAGAACATTATTGTCTGCATCAGTGCTACAGCTCCATTTTACTTTGTCATTATTAACCGGGTCATTATCAATGACCATCTTGAAGGTGGCACCTGGAAACAAGCTGTTAGGAAAACAGTAACCACTCACCATATCATTTTTAATATCATAGATATGGTTATCAACTAAAACACCTGTAATTTTACTCATCATTAACTCTCTTTGTTTATTAAATAAAAGGGTTTATTCCTGTATAAAGGAATATGTTGATGTTAATGCATTCAATGAATAATTGTTCTTATTTACAGGTTATATAGTGACATAAATATGACTATATAATGACTCTGAGTAGTGGCTATACCGGTTATTTGTATCACAGCTATCTTCTTATTGGCTATGCAGGTCGTAGTGGGGCAAAACCGAGACACATAAAATGCGTTGAAAACAGAGAACCTGCTAAACAATTAATACAGACAGGACGCTGATTAGGAAAGTGAAAAGGAAGGGAGCAAGCAAACTTGCTCCCTTAAACAATTAATACTCGAGGATGCCACGCGCGACGGGCAAATAGCGCAGGGAGAAATAGAGCATGTCTTTGCCGCAGGCGGAGCGTTTTGCTAATAGCGAGGCGATCTCCGCATCCGGTTTTGGTTTAGCTTCAAACGTTTTACCTTTGCCCGCGACAAACAATTCATAAACAATGCCGCTGGCGGGCGAGGCAATCTGGCAATCTGCACTGGCTTGCAGATAACGTTCGCGCTGCCCGGCGGTGAGTTTATCCACGCCGCTGCCATCCTGTACCCAGACATTAACGCCGGTTGCTTTAACTTGTTCCAGCAGTTGGCGATAGCCATCGGGCGACATGTTTCCGGCGAAAAAACTACTGACATAAGTCGGTTTTTCCGAAACATCACTAAGCAGTCGCTGAGTATTATTTAACCATTTCAGCAATGGCTGGCGGGCGGCTTCGCTGCGCCAGTTCAAATCGTCAATTTCCGCACTGATGTACCAGCCATCCGGCGTTACGCCCGGTGCGGCGCTCCATAATCTGGCTTGCTGGAGATCGGCCGCCAGCAGGCGATTAAGATAGCTTTCCAGCGCCGCAGATGACTGCTTCTGATGCATAAAAAATTCCGGATCGGCATTCAGGCCAACAATCAGCTTCAGGCCAGCGTGCTGCGCTGCCGCTGCACGTCTGAACAATAATGCACGCTCTTCTGGCTGGGTGAATGCATCGCCGTAACGGGTCCATTGCAAAACCAGAGTATCGAAGCCCTGCAAACGTAACTGGCTCATCAGCCCCTGCCACTGGGCGTCGGTGACCTGACTGTCACGATTTTGCGGTTGCCAGATGATACCTTTCATCGCAAAGGAAAAAGGGCTGACCAGCAGCAGTGTCAGCATTACGAAAATTAACTTACGCATTTACCAGTGCACTCCAATGGTGAGAAACGCGTTGTTGCGCTCCCCGCTACGTTGATTAATCGCCTTAAAGGTATGCTGATATTCGACGCCGAGACTGACTTTGTGCGGCCAGGCATCATAGTGCGTCTCGCCGGTCCAGATATTCCAGCGCACGCCGACACCGCCAAGCTGTGCGCCCTGAGTGCCTTTATCACGATAGCCGTTGTCCTGAACGTGAGCGTAAGGCTCAATGGTTTGTCCGTTCGCCACCTTCTGATGCCAGCTCACGCGATAATCAGCCGTCCACGCCTGAATATCCTGGCGGACATATTGCGCCGCATCGAGATACAGGTTTTGGGCAAACCAGCCTGAACCGTTCGGGTGCCACTCGTCGCTGTATTTGCCGCCGTTAAAGAACGAGGCACTGGCGCGCAGCATGGTATCGGAAGCGCCATTTTGCCCGTTCAGCGGCAACTGCTGTTCAACGGCGAGGAAAAAGATTTGGTCGCGCAGGGGCTTCCAGCGCAGGCCGGTGCCGGACATCGGATTTTTCACCGGCATTGCTACACCGTTTTCTCCGGTATCGGCAAACACACGGCTGTAAACCGAAAGCAGGTCGCCTTCCAGCAGCATATTGCGCCCGATGCGGTATTCTGCTTCCAGTTGCCCGTAGCTACGATAACTTTTCCCTGGCGCAGCACCGCCAACATTGTTGTTAGCGGTACTCATCGCCCCGGAACGCAAGCCGATGGAAGAATCGAAACTGAACGTCCAGCGGCGACCAACGTCTTCATGCAGACGGCGGAAATTGAAGCGTTGCTGATTTTGCTCTGGCGTCAGTGGGGTTATCAGCGCCTGGTTATCAATATCATCAATTACCCGCCGGGCGTACTGTTGTGTTGCAGGCATATCATCCAGACGCTGGTTCACGTAGGCCAGTTGTCGGATCAGTGCTGGATCGTCCGGCAATCCTTTATGCGCCTGTTCCAGCATTTCCCGCGATTGCGCGATATCACCGCTATCCCACAAGGCGTAACCGAGCGCCGCCTGGGTATTGCTGTTATTGGGTTCCAGTTCCAGAGCGGCGCGCAAATCGCTCACCGCCGCTGAGACATTATGACGTTGGCGATAAATCGTCGCCCGCGCAACGTAAGCGTTAGCAGAAGGTGCAATGTTAATTGAGCGTGTGAGATCGTTCAGTGCGAGTTCCGGCTGACCAGGAATATAACGTTGTGCATGTAGCCACCAGTACAGCGCATTGTTTCCCAGCCCGCGTTGTTCTGCTTGTTGCAGCCAGCGATCGCGAGCCGCGCCATTTCCTGCCGCCTGGGCGGTATTGGCGGCAGCAAGTAGATCTTCATTGCTCATGTCGTGAAGGCTGATTTTCTGCCAGGCCGCCAGTGCGGTGTTGTAGTCTTCCACCTGGTATGCCTGATAAGCCACCGCGCGATGTTGCCACGCGTTCGGTTGTCGTTGTTCTGCCTGAAGCCAGGCATACAACGCCACACCGGGTAGCGTGTCCCGATAACACTTCGCCAGACGGTTCTAGGCCGCAGCATCGTAGGAAGGCGACATATCGCCCAGCAAGCGGACTATCACCGGGCAATTATCTGCAATCCCCGGTAACTGGCTTTGCCACTGACGCTGCTCCGCCAGCGGCAAGGGTTTCGATAAAATCGCTACTTTTGCCGGGGTCGCCAGGTAAGGATGCTTTTCCAACAGCGAAGCCAGTCGCGCCATTAAAGTATGGCTGACGGTTGCATCCCCCTGGAAAGGGTAGCGTTGCAGCAACAAATCGGCGGCTTCGCGTGACTGTCCGTTCTGTATCAGTTGCCAGGTCAGTTGATCCAGACGGGTAAGATTTGCCGGTTCTTGCTGATACAGCAACCGCGCCAGACGCAGAGCTTCAGCCTTGTTACGAGTCGCCACGCTGACGGCATAACGCTCCTCAAGCATTTCATTGGCGGGAAGGGTAGCGAGCAGTTTTTGCGCTGCGTCGTACTGACCTTCTTTTAATAGCACCGGTAGCGTCGCGCCAACAACATACTGGCGGTTATCGGCAAACTGTACCGTGTGATTCGCCAACGCTTGCACCGGGTTGTCACTGTATTTTGATAACAGATAGAGCCAGCTTTTCTCTTGTGTGTCCGTGGTAAACAGCGGCTTATTTTCAGCGAGATAACGTTGGAGACGTGCTTTTTCGCCACGATAAGCCAGAGCGGTCGCGTAAGTAATATACGACTGTGGATCGGTGAAGATCCCCACTGATTGCAGCGCCAGGATCCGATCATCCAATTGCCCGGCAAGAAGCACATCAAACCACTGGCGGCGCTCTGCCGCGCTTAATGTATTCTGCTGGCGTGCTTCATTGTATAGCGTATCTGCCTGGGACCATTGTTTCAGGTAGATTGCCCGTTGCAGCAGATCGGTTCGCAACGTTTTTCCTTCCGGCGATGCAGCAAACGTCGCATCGTTAAGTTGCGCTCTGGCAACAGGTAATTGTGCCAGCCGCAGGGCATTCTGCCCGACTTCACTGCGACAACGCAGGGTCGGCGCAGCATCGCACGCTTTTTGCTGGGCAAGCAGCTCTTCAACTGTCGTAATGCTTTTCACTTCAACTGGAATAGCCGCCAGACTGCGCTCAAGGCGGGCATCGCCAGGATGACGTTTCAGTTGATCCTCAAGCAACAGCCGCGCGCGATCATCATGACCAAAATGGCGATAGGCTTCTGCCAGATATAACGTCAACGGAATATTATCCGGCACCTGCTGATGAATATATTCAAATTCGCGGATGGCGGTTTTTTCGTCGTTATTTTTCTGTGCCTTCAGCGCCTTATCGAGACGGGGATAAATAACAAAATGGCGATAGTCGCTCAGCCCCAGCTCTTCTGCGCTGGTGCCGATATTGTCTGCGAGTGCGCTGGTACTCAATAAAGACGTCAGCAGTAAACCAGACCATCCGATGACGCGATTAAGGTTATTTTCCTTCATTTTCGGACTCCAGCTCCGCAACCTGTTCTGTGGTTAAACCTGCTTTGAGTAATAATGATTGCATCGAAACTTGTAATTCGCGTTGAATTGTCAGGACGCGATTCAGCGTTTCCTGGCTAATAACGCCTTCGGTGACCAAAAATTTACCGAGCGGCAGTGAGCTGCGTTCATGGCGCAATAACAACACGTTAATTGCAGAACGATTAATATGGCCGAGCGTGGTCAGTATTTCGGCGAACAGGAACTGATGCGGCACATATTGCTGCCAGATGTCGCTGGCCTGCTGTTCAGTGAGCCATTGCTGCTGAACCGCATTGTGCAACATTGCTCGTGGGTCATAACCGCGACGACGCGCATACCAGTGACGTAAACCGGTGACGATTTGCCCGCGCAGAACAATGACGTAACGCACCTTGCGTCCGACCTTACGTGTCAGAGCCGCCAGTGAAACAGGATCGATACCATCTTCGCTGCCGACAATTAACTCATCATTTTCCAGACGCAGCGGCAGCACCGCATAATGTAGCGCCACGGACGCAGGCATTTCGGCAATCAGCGAGGAAGGGATCTGCCAGGCATCGATCGATTCCCACGCCACGCCGTTTTGCTCTGCCAGCGCCTGTGCCAGTTGCTCGGCGCTAATCAGCCCCTGCATCAGCATTGAACCGCCCAGGCGTAGACCTTCGACGCGATTACGCAGTGCTGTATCGAGTTGTTCTTCAGTGATGACCTGATTTTCCAGCAGAATTTGACCTAACGGGCGCAACGAGCGGGTATCGCCTGTGACGCTGGGGAAGTCATGCGTTGTTTTATCCCACGCGACGCGACGTGGATCGTCGTGTTGAAGTACCTGTTTTAACGCGCGCCAGTTGGCCATGAAGTTAATCAGGTTGCCCCAGAAAAGACGCAGGACAGATAGTAGCCCCTGCGTCAGGCCGTAGTAGCCGGTGACAAAAATCACCCGTTGCACAATGCGGTTGATCATCAAGCCAAAGTTTAGCCACAGCAGGGTCATCAACCATGCGCTGCCGCTGAAAATAGAAAGAAAATGCCAGGCGTCGGAGCACAAACTTTCATACGCCATCAACAGCAGAAGCTGGAGCATCACCAGCATCGCGAGGAAGCTGACAAAGTTACTGATTGCCCCTTTGCGGTCGCGCCAGAGAAAGTAGTTCAGCGTCAGACTGGAGGTCCATTTGTGGGTTTTAAAACCCTGGAAAACAATGCCGATGATCCAGCGAGACTTTTGTCGAACCGCAGTCGAAAAGGTGTCGGGGAAATATTCGCGCACGCAGATCATGTTTGACGTCCGCGCGTGCTGTAAAAATTTACGCTGTTCGCGCTCTTTGGCTTCGTCCACCACCGGAAAACGGACAAAAATTTCCGTCATACCTTTCTCTTTCAGGCGGAAACCAATGTCGTAATCTTCAGTAAGACTCTGCACGTCGAAAGCAATGCCGTCACCGTCAGCTAACAGTGCGGTCACGGCGCGGCGGCTGAAACAGGTGCCGACGCCTGCGCTGGGCACCTGTCCGGCGAGGGCTTCACGCACCGGAACATCTTTGCCATGCAGTTCTGAAAACTCATCGATATAGGTCATGCTGGTGAAGTGCGTCCATTCGCGTTCGAATGGGTATACCGGGATCTGAATCAGATCTTTTCGCTCGACCAGATAGTTGAACAGACGCAATTCCATCGGTGAAATCACGTCTTCGGCATCATGCAGAATAAAACCAGCAAAAGCGAAATTGGCGCTACGCTCAAACTGGGTGATGGCGTCCAGCACGTTGTTCAGACAGTCAGCTTTACTGGTAGGGCCAGGACGCGCACAGACCACCTTGTGCACATTCGGAAAGCGAGCGCACACTTCGTCAACATCACGCTGAGTATCGGGGTCGTTGGGGTAAGTGCCGACAAAGATATGATAGTTTTCGTAGTCGAGCGTGGTTGCCGCCAGCTCGGCCATATTGCCGATGACGCCAGTTTCATTCCACGCCGGAACCATAATCGCTAAGGGTTTTTCATCCGGCTTATACAGTTCGCGGTAACTCATTCGCGGGTAGCGGCGATAAACACTCAACTTGCGCTTAATGCGGCGTACCCAGTAGACGACATCAATAAAAAAATCGTCCAGCCCGCTGATGAACATTATGACCGCTAACGTTATCGCGATTACTTTTAAGCCGTAGAGCCAGGTAGCAAAAACATCAAGAAGCCAGTCCACACAAAAACCTTACATTAACGCTGGTTATGTTTAGGGTGGCGTATATTAAGGTTTTTTATGGATTGTGACAGCTTTTTACCATTAATAGGTAGGATTATTGCGGCACGTTATTTTTACACTGGTTATAAAAGTTGCCGATTGCTGAATGATTAAGCGGGTAATGTGATAATAAACCTTGTCCCCCGCGCATCTGACGTTACCGCAACCGTGCCTTTATGCGCGACAACAATCGATTTCACTATCGCCAGGCCAATGCCGCTACCTTCACCTTTTCGCTGGCGGGAAGGATCAACGCGGTAGAAACGGTCAAACAATCGCGGTAAGTGTTCGGGCGCAATGGGCGTACCGGGGTTTTCGACGGTAACTTGCACCTGGTGATCGACCTTCTGGCAGCGTACTACAATTGTCTCTCCGGGCGGCGTATAACGCAGGGCGTTAGAAAGCAGGTTACTTAACGCCCGACGCAGCATCAGCGGATCGCCTGCAACCTGACACTCGTCGCCAACAAACCGCAGCTCCACGCCGCGATCTTCCGCTAACGCTTCGAAAAAATCGAACACTTTGCTGACTTCATCCGCCAGGTTGAGCATTTTCTTTTCGGGGATTAATTGGTTGTTATCGGCCTGGGCGAGAAACAGCATATCACTGACCATTTTCGCCATTCGCGTTAGCTCTTCGAGATTAGAGTAGAGCACATCTTCCAGCTCCTTCTGGCTGCGCGACTGGCTGAGGGCGATCTCCGTTTGCGTTACCAGATTCGTAATTGGTGTGCGAATTTCGTGGGCGATATCCGCTGAGAAATTGGACTGGCGGGTAAAGACATCCTCGATACGCTCGATCATATGGTTGAACGACAATACCAGCTGCTCCAGCTCAATCGGCACGGTCTGCGGGTCAAGGCGAACGTCGAGATCTTTCGAGGTGATATTCTGGATTTGACGGCTGACGCTGCGGATCGGCGCGTGACCTTTATGTACCGCCAACAGCACGATGAAGACGATCAGGATGCTGATGATCGATGCGGTCATAATAAGTTTATTCATCAAATCATTAATGTAATGAAGATGAAAATCGATCGATAGCGCGATATAGAGCGTATAAATCGGTTTGCCGTCCACCAACGGGCCAACCGGCATGTTAATCATCCGCCAGTTGCTGTGTTCCATATGCCCGTGACCGTGGCCTGGCATCATAATCGTCGGGCCGGAAAGGAGATACACCTCGCCGCCCCGCGCGTCTTTATCGGGTATGGCGTCACGCGTAAACTCGCGGATATCGGGCGCGTCGGGGGAGTGATACACCGTTTTACCGTGGCTATCTGCCAGGGAAATCAACACGTTGGAATAACTACTGACAATGTCTTCCAGCGTCATTAAGCGTCGGGCTTGCGTCTCTTCAGGATGATTAAGAACGCGCTTGAGCGTGGTGCTAATCTCTTTTAAATCATTAATATCCTGCTCGGCAAAATGCACCTTGACCGAGTGGATCATGATCCACGCGAAGGCGAAAAATGCCGCGATGGTGGCAAGGCTGATAAAAAAGGTCAGGCGGGTTGCCAGCGAAAACGGGCGCTGAAATGGCTTACTGACCATCCGGCACCTCAAGCATATAACCCACGCCGCGCACGGTCTGAATCAGCTTCGGCTCAAAGTCGTTGTCGATTTTGCCGCGTAGCCGCTTCACTGCCACATCAATGGCGTTGGTGTCGCTGTCAAAATTCATGTCCCACACCTGTGAGGCGATAAGCGAGCGGGGCAGCACTTCGCCCTGATGGCGGAGAAAAAACTCCAGTAGAGTAAACTCTTTACTGGTCAAAGTGATTCGCGTGCCGCTGCGGGTGACTTTGCGGCTGACGAGATCGACCATCAGGTCGGCAACCTGAAACTGACTTTCGATAATCACCGCCGCTCCGCGCCGCAGTAAGGTGCGCACCCGCGCCAGCAGTTCAGCAAAAGCGAATGGCTTCACCAGATAGTCATCCGCTCCCAGCTCCAGCCCCTTGACGCGATGTTCAATCGTACCCAGCGCGCTGAGCAGCAGAATCGGCATCCCTTTGTTGGCAGAACGCAACATGCGCACGATATCCCAGCCGTTCACGTCCGGCAGCATAATATCGAGGATTATCAGGTCATAATCACCGGTCATCGCCAGATGGTAGCCATTCAGCCCGTTGTCGGCTAAATCGACCACAAAACCGGCTTCGGTTAACCCTTTGGTTAAGTATTCGCCAGTTTTCTTTTCATCTTCGACAATCAACAGTTTCATATTTCCTCCGCATGTTGCCCGGGCAATTCTAGAGGAGCGGGATCAGATGGCAATCGCTTATTAGCAAAATGACAATTTTGTCATTTTCCTGTCACCGGAAAATCAGAGCCTGGCGAGTAAAGTTGGCGGCATAAAATCACCAGAAATTATGCGCCTATGTCTTCTTGTAAACTTCTGACATTTTGTGTGGCCCTTGCGTTAACCGGTTGTTCACTGGCACCGGATTATCAGCGTCCGGCAATGCCTGTGCCGCAACAGTTCTCACTCAGCCTGAACGGCCTGGTTAACGCGGCAGATAACTACCAGAACGCGGGATGGCGCACTTTTTTTGTTGATAATCAGGTGAAGACGCTGATTAGCGAGGCGTTGGTGAATAACCGGGATTTGCGCATGGCGACTCTGAAAGTGCAGGAGGCGCGGGCTCAATATCGTCTGACCGATGCCGACCGTTACCCGCAACTCAATGGCGATGGCAGCGGCAGCTGGAGCGGCAATCTTAAAGGCGATTCAGCCACGACTAGGGAGTTTTCGACTGGCCTTAACGCCAGCTTTGACCTCGATTTTTTCGGTCGCTTAAAGAACATGAGCGAAGCCGAGCGACAAAATTATTTAGCCACTGAGGAAGCTCAGCGCGCGGTGCATATTCTGCTGGTTTCTAATGTCGCGCAAAGCTATTTCAACCAGCAACTGGCTTATGCGCAATTGCAAATAGCCGAAGAAACGCTGCGTAATTATCAGCAGTCATATGCGTTTGTCGAAAAACAACTTTTAACCGGCAGCAGCAATGTTCTGGCGCTGGAACAGGCTCGCGGGGTGATTGAAAGTACCCGCAGCGATATCGCTAAACGTCAGGGGGAACTGGCGCAGGCGAATAATGCATTGCAACTGTTACTGGGAAGCTACGGCAAGCTGCCGCAAGCGCAGACAGCGGGTAGCGACAGCCTGCAAAGCGTTAAATTACCGGCGGGCTTGTCGTCGCAAATCTTATTGCAGCGCCCGGATATTATGGAAGCTGAACACGCGTTAATGGCGGCTAATGCCAATATTGGCGCCGCACGCGCGGCATTTTTCCCGTCTATCAGTCTGACCAGCGGAATCTCAACCGCCAGCAGCGATCTCTCATCATTATTTAACGCAAGCAGCGGGATGTGGAATTTTATTCCCAAAATTGAGATCCCCATTTTTAATGCCGGGCGCAACCAGGCCAATCTGGATATCGCTGAAATTCGCCAGCAGCAGTCGGTGGTGAATTATGAACAGAAAATCCAGAATGCCTTTAAAGAAGTGGCAGATGCGCTGGCATTACGTCAAAGCCTGAATGATCAAATTAGCGCCCAGCAGCGTTATCTGGCGTCGCTACAAATTACCCTGCAACGGGCGCGGGCATTATATCAGCACGGCGCGGTCAGTTATCTGGAAGTGCTGGATGCCGAACGTTCTTTATTTGCAACCCGACAAACTTTACTCGACCTGAATTATGCCCGTCAGGTTAACGAGGTTTCCTTATATACCGCCTTAGGTGGCGGTTGGCAGCAATAATTTTTAACTTCAGGAGAGAATAAATGAAAAAAACACTGCAAGTCGCAATGTTCAGTCTGTTTACCGTTATTGGCTTTAATACTCAGGCTAACGAACATCATCATGAAACCATGAATGAAGCACAACCGCAGGTGATTAACGCCACAGGGGTGGTAAAAAGTGTTGATCTGGAAAGCAAAAAAATCACCATCCACCACGATCCGATTGCCGCAGTGAACTGGCCGGAGATGACCATGCGCTTTACCATCACCCCGCAGACGAAGATGGGCGAAATTAAAACCGGCGACAAAGTGGCGTTTAATTTTGTCCAGCAGGGCAACCTTTCTTTATTACAGGATATTAAAGTCAGCCAGTAACCCAGGTTTAATTCAATGAAAAAAATCGCGCTTATTATCGGCAGCATGATCGCGGGCGGTATTATTTCTGCGGCAGGTTTTACCTGGTTTGCAAAGGTGGAACCGCCCGCAGAAAAAACGTCGACCGCAGAACGTAAAGTCTTATTCTGGTACGACCCGATGTATCCCAATACGCGGTTCGATAAACCGGGTAAATCGCCGTTTATGGATATGGATCTGGTGCCGAAATATGCCGATGAAGAGAGTTCTGCGTCTGGTGTACGCATTGACCCGACCCAGACGCAGAACCTTGGGGTGAAAACGGCTACCGTCACGCGCGGGCCGCTGACTTTTGCCCAGAGTTTCCCGGCGAATGTCAGCTACAACGAATATCAGTATGCCATTGTGCAGGCTCGCGCCGCCGGGTTTATCGACAAGGTGTATCCGCTTACCGTGGGCGATAAAGTACAAAAGGGCACACCGCTTCTCGACCTGACCATTCCCGACTGGGTGGAAGCGCAGAGTGAGTATTTACTGCTGCGCGAAACCGGCGGTACGGCGACCCAGACCGAAGGTATTCTTGAACGCCTGCGACTGGCGGGAATGCCGGAGGCCGATATTCGCCGCCTGATCGCCACGCAAAAAATCCAGACTCGCTTTACGCTCAAAGCGCCCATTGATGGCGTGATCACCGCGTTTGATCTGCGCGCGGGAATGAATATCGCCAAAGATAACGTGGTCGCGAAAATTCAGGGTATGGATCCGGTGTGGGTCACTGCCGCGATCCCGGAGTCCATCGCCTGGCTGGTGAAAGATGCCTCGCAGTTTACGCTCACCGTTCCGGCGCGACCCGATAAAACGCTCACCATCCGCAAATGGACGCTGCTACCCGGCGTAGATGCCGCGACCCGCACTTTGCAACTGCGTCTGGAAGTCGACAACGCCGACGAGGCGCTAAAGCCGGGAATGAACGCCTGGTTGCAACTCAACACCGCCAGCGAACCGATGCTGCTCATTCCGTCACAGGCGCTGATTGATACCGGCAGCGAACAGCGGGTGATTACCGTTGATGCCGACGGGCGCTTTGTACCGAAACGCGTTTCCGTTTTCCAGGCCTCGCAAGGCGTCACCGCGTTACGCTCTGGTCTGGCGGAAGGTGAAAAGGTGGTTTCCAGCGGCCTGTTCCTGATTGATTCTGAAGCCAATATTTCTGGCGCGCTGGAGCGGATGCGCTCTGAAAGTGCTACCCACGCGCATTGAGGGAATAACCAATGATTGAATGGATTATTCGTCGCTCGGTGGCGAACCGTTTTCTGGTGCTGATGGGCGCGTTGTTTTTGAGCATCTGGGGCACCTGGACCATCATTAACACGCCAGTGGATGCACTGCCGGATCTCTCTGATGTGCAGGTGATTATTAAAACCAGCTATCCCGGTCAGGCTCCGCAAATCGTTGAAAATCAGGTGACTTATCCACTGACTACCACCATGTTGTCGGTGCCTGGCGCGAAGACCGTGCGCGGTTTCTCGCAGTTTGGCGACTCTTATGTGTATGTCATTTTCGAAGATGGCACCGATCCATACTGGGCGCGCTCGCGGGTGCTGGAGTACCTCAACCAGGTGCAGGGTAAGCTGCCTGCGGGTGTCAGCGCGGAGCTGGGGCCTGACGCCACGGGCGTTGGCTGGATTTATGAATACGCGCTGGTGGATCGCAGCGGTAAGCACGATCTGGCTGATTTACGCTCATTGCAGGACTGGTTTCTCAAATATGAGCTAAAAACCATCCCTGACGTTGCGGAAGTGGCGTCGGTGGGCGGTGTGGTGAAAGAGTATCAGGTGGTTATCGATCCCCAGCGCCTGGCGCAATATGGCATCAGTCTCGCTGAAGTGAAAAGCGCGCTGGATGCCTCAAATCAGGAAGCGGGCGGTTCGTCGATCGAACTGGCGGAAGCGGAATATATGGTGCGCGCCAGCGGCTATCTGCAAACGCTCGACGACTTTAATCACATCGTTTTAAAAGCCAGTGAAAATGGCGTGCCCGTTTATCTGCGTGATGTTGCGAAAGTCCAGGTAGGGCCGGAAATGCGCCGGGGCATTGCGGAACTGAACGGCGAAGGCGAAGTCGCTGGCGGGGTGGTGATCCTGCGTTCCGGCAAAAACGCCCGTGAAGTGATCTCCGCCGTGAAGGACAAGCTGGAAACGCTGAAAAGCAGTCTGCCGGAAGGCGTGGAGATAGTTACAACATACGATCGCAGCCAGCTTATTGATCGCGCCATCGACAACCTCAGCGGCAAGCTGCTGGAAGAGTTTATTGTGGTGGCGATAGTCTGCGCGCTGTTTCTCTGGCATGTACGCTCGGCGCTGGTGGCGATTATTTCGTTGCCGCTGGGGTTGTGTATTGCTTTTATTGTCATGCACTTTCAGGGACTGAACGCCAATATTATGTCGCTGGGCGGCATTGCGATTGCCGTCGGGGCGATGGTCGATGCCGCTATCGTCATGATCGAGAATGCCCATAAAAGGCTGGAAGAGTGGCAGCACCAGCATCCTGACGCCACGCTGGATAATAAAACGCGCTGGCAGGTGATTACCGATGCATCTGTTGAAGTGGGGCCGGCGCTTTTTATCAGTCTGCTGATTATCACGCTGTCGTTTATCCCAATCTTCACTCTGGAAGGGCAGGAAGGGCGTCTGTTTGGTCCGCTGGCGTTCACCAAAACTTATGCGATGGCGGGTGCGGCGCTGCTGGCGATCGTAGTGATCCCTATCCTGATGGGTTACTGGATCCGTGGCAAAATTCCGCCAGAAAGCAGTAATCCGCTCAATCGGTTTTTGATTCGTATTTACCATCCGCTGTTGCTGAAAGTACTGCACTGGCCGAAAACTACGCTTCTGGTGGCGGCGCTTTCGGTGCTGACAGTTATCTGGCCGCTCAATAAAGTTGGCGGGGAATTTTTACCGCAGATCAATGAAGGCGACTTGTTGTATATGCCTTCGACGCTGCCGGGGATTTCCGCGTCGGAAGCAGCGAGTATGTTGCAAAAAACCGACAAGCTGATTATGAGCGTACCGGAAGTGGCGCGGGTGTTTGGCAAAACCGGGAAAGCGGAAACTGCCACCGACTCCGCTCCGCTGGAGATGGTAGAAACGACCATTCAGCTTAAGCCGCAGGATCAGTGGCGGCCTGGCATGACGATGGACAAAATCATCGAAGAGCTGGATAGCACCGTGCGGCTACCGGGGCTGGCGAATCTGTGGGTGCCACCAATCCGTAACCGTATTGATATGCTTTCCACCGGCATTAAAAGCCCCATCGGCATTAAAGTGTCCGGCAATGTGCTGGCAGATATCGACACGATGGCGGAGCAAATTGAAGACGTGGCGCGAACGGTGCCAGGCGTGGCTTCTGCTCTTGCCGAACGTCTGGAAGGTGGGCGCTATATCAATATTGAGATTAACCGTGAAAAAGCCGCGCGTTACGGTATGACGGTGGCGGATGTGCAGTTGTTTGTGACATCTGCGGTGGGCGGGGCGATGGTTGGCGAAACGGTGGAAGGGATTGCCCGTTATCCAATTAATCTGCGTTATCCGCAAAGCTGGCGCGATAGCCCGCAGACGCTGCGCCAGTTGCCGATTTTGACGCCGATGAAGCAGCAAATCACCCTGGCAGACGTTGCCGACGTTAACGTCTCCACCGGACCGTCGATGCTGAAAACCGAGAATGCGCGCCCGACGAGCTGGATTTATATCGATGCCCGCGATCGTGACATGGTGTCAGTGGTTCACGATCTGCAAAAAGCGATTGCCGAAAAAGTGCAGTTGAAACCGGGCACCAGCGTGGCGTTTTCCGGTCAGTTCGAGCTACTGGAGCGCGCCAACCATAAGCTGAAACTCATGGTGCCGATGACGCTGATGATCATTTTCGTGCTGCTATATCTGGCGTTTCGTCGCGTGGGGGAAGCGTTACTGATTATCAGCAGCGTACCGTTTGCGCTGGTGGGGGGCATCTGGTTTCTGTGGTGGATGGGCTTTCATCTTTCCGTCGCGACGGGAACCGGTTTTATCGCTCTCGCCGGGGTCGCCGCCGAGTTTGGCGTGGTGATGCTGATGTATTTACGTCACGCCATAGAGGCCGAGCCGTCGCTGGATAATCCACAAACATTCAGCGAGCAGAAACTGGATGAGGCGTTGTATCACGGCGCGGTACTGCGCGTGCGCCCGAAAGCGATGACGGTGGCGGTGATTATCGCCGGTCTGCTGCCGATTCTGTGGGGAACGGGGGCGGGTTCCGAAGTGATGAGCCGCATCGCCGCGCCGATGATTGGCGGCATGATCACCGCACCTTTGCTGTCGCTGTTTATTATCCCGGCGGCGTATAAGCTGATGTGGCTGCATCGGCATCGGGTACGGAAATAAAAGCAGGATACCCGGTTTAACTGTGTGGATTGTGTCTTGCGACGACCAGCACTAAATGTTAAAAGGAGCCCCTCAATAAAAAAGACACACAGGGGAAAGGCGTGAAAAACGCGTCAACCGTATCGGAAGATACTGCGTCGAATCAAGAACCGACGCTTCATCGGGGATTACATAACCGTCATATTCAGCTAATTGCGCTGGGTGGCGCCATTGGTACTGGTCTGTTTCTTGGCATTGGTCCGGCGATTCAGATGGCGGGTCCGGCAGTGTTGCTGGGCTACGGCGTTGCCGGGATCATCGCTTTCCTGATTATGCGCCAGCTCGGTGAGATGGTGGTTGAAGAGCCGGTATCCGGTTCGTTTGCCCACTTTGCCTATAAATACTGGGGGCCGTTTGCGGGCTTCCTTTCCGGCTGGAACTACTGGGTGATGTTCGTGCTGGTAGGAATGGCTGAACTGACGGCTGCGGGCATCTATATGCAGTACTGGTTCCCGGATGTTCCCACCTGGATCTGGGCTGCTGCCTTCTTTATTATCATCAACGCCGTTAACCTGGTGAACGTGCGCTTGTATGGTGAAACTGAGTTCTGGTTCGCGCTGATTAAAGTGCTGGCGATTATCGGCATGATCGGTTTTGGCCTGTGGCTGCTGTTCTCTGGTCACGGCGGCGAGAAAGCCAGTATCGACAACCTCTGGCGCTACGGTGGTTTCTTTGCTACCGGCTGGAATGGGCTGATTTTGTCGCTGGCGGTGATTATGTTCTCCTTCGGCGGTCTGGAGCTGATTGGGATTACTGCCGCTGAAGCGCGCGATCCGGAAAAAAGCATTCCGAAGGCAGTGAATCAGGTGGTTTATCGTATCCTGCTGTTTTATATCGGTTCACTGGTGGTTTTACTGGCGCTCTACCCGTGGGTGGAAGTGAAATCCAACAGTAGCCCGTTTGTGATGATTTTCCATAATCTCGACAGTAATGTGGTGGCTTCTGCGCTGAACTTTGTCATTCTGGTGGCGTCGCTGTCGGTGTATAACAGCGGGGTTTACTCCAACAGCCGGATGCTGTTTGGCCTCTCTGTACAGGGGAATGCGCCGAAGTTTCTTACCCGTGTTAGCCGTCGCGGCGTGCCAATCAACTCGCTGATGCTTTCCGGAGCGATCACTTCGCTGGTGGTGTTAATCAACTATCTGCTGCCGCAAAAAGCGTTTGGTCTGCTGATGGCGCTGGTGGTAGCAACGCTGCTGTTGAACTGGATTATGATCTGCCTGGCGCATCTGCGTTTTCGCGCGGCGATGCGACGTCAGGGGCGAGAAACACAGTTTAAGGCACTGCTCTATCCGTTCGGCAACTATCTTTGCATTGCCTTCCTCGGCATGATTTTGGTGCTGATGTGCACGATGGATGATATGCGCTTGTCAGCAATTTTGTTGCCGGTGTGGATTGTGTTCCTGTTTGTGGCGTTTAAAACGTTGCGTCGGAAATAAGGCATTCACGCTACATCCGACAAAACGATGTAAACAATCTGAAGCCGCTCTCATCCATTCGATGAGAGCGGTTTTTTAATTATTGCTTAAATGCCCCCGCCAGAGAGCGAATATCATTGCCGGTTGGCGACTGATGAAGTCGCAGACCAAACTCTTCGACGATGGCAAATATATGGTCGAAAATATCAGCCTGAATGCTTTCATATTCCAGCCATACTACGGTATTGGTAAACGCATATATCTCAAGCGGTAACCCATTATCGCCCGGTGCAAGCTGACGTACCATTAAGGTCATATCTTTACGAATACGTGGATGGTTACGTAGATATTCGTTCAGATAGGCACGAAAGGTTCCAATATTCGTCATTCGGCGCAGATTTAATACTGACTCCGTAGACCCTTGCTGGCGGTTCCACTCATTAATTTCCTGATGGCGGCTGGTTAAATAAGGCTTTAACAGATGCGCTTTATTCAGCCGTTGCATTTCGGTTTCATCAAGAAAGCGAATACTGGTGACATCAATACTGATACTGCGTTTAATGCGTCGTCCACCAGAGGCTGACATTCCGCTCCAGTTTTTAAAGGAGTCAGAAACCAGAGACCAGGTGGGAATAGTGGTAATTGTATTATCCCAGTTACGCACTTTGACGGTGGTTAAACCAATATCGATCACCGCGCCATCCGCGCCGTATTTCGGCATTTCCAGCCAGTCGCCCAGTTTCAGCATATCGTTCGCGGAAAGCTGAATACCTGCTACCAGACCAAGAATCGGATCTTTAAATACCAACATCAGCACGGCAGCCATTGCACCAAGACCGCTGATCAGAATCGCTGGCGACTGACCAATCAGCAGCGAGATCATCAATATGCCGACCAGAATCGCGCCGATCAGCTTTATCCCCTGAAATATCCCTTTTAGCGGTAACTGTTTTGCTGCCGGGAATTTCTGTGCCAGATTTAAAATAACATCCAGCAACGAGAAGACTGAAAGCAGCGCATACATCATGATCCACAACTGCGCGCAGGTGGTCAGAATATCAGCCGCTTCGGTGCCTTTTTGCAGCCAGAATACCGCCTGAATATTGACGATAATCCCCTGCAGGGTAAAAGCTAAACGATGAAATAGTTTATTCTGGGTAATGATTTGCAACCACAGCCGTGAACTGGCAATGGCGCGTTTTTCGAAGGTACGTAGTACCGCCCAGTGCAAAATAATATGCACTACAACGGCGGTCAGAAAAATAATACCGAAAATCATCACCATTGAGGTGGTGTGATCAATCTCAATACCCGCTAAATCTTCAACCTGGGATATTAAATCCTGCATAACGTCTCCTGTATACAACAGCGGCCTATGATGACGGCTGAAACAGGGTTATGCAAATCAGGAAAATCTGATGTGAAATAGCCGGGATCAGTTCCCGGCTATAAAGGAGAATTACACTTCAGTTAAGGTGATACTTTGTGGCAGACGAGATTTCGGCAGGGTAGCGTTAAAATCTTCCACGCTGTGATGGCCTACCGGCACGACCACCAGACTGGTGTAACCTTTCTCTTTCAGGTGATGCTGCCAACTT
>NZ_PZKQ01000051.1:0-14060 GCF_003046645.1 Escherichia sp. MOD1-EC6475
GTTTAGGTGTATGTTTCCCTTTTTTAAACAAAACCCCGCCAGTGCAGACTGGCGGGTTTTTGCTTTTGGAGCGAGCGGAAAGATGAATGACTGTCCACGACGCTATACCCAAAAGAAAGCGGCTTGTTGGTTCAATATAAACACTCTTTTTAGTCACCCTGTGCTCTCTTCTGATAGCTTACTTGCGAATTGCAATTATTAGTTTTGTGATCCTCAACACAAAATGCTGTTCCGCAACCTGAATGCGACAATAAATCATGGAAAACGATTGCATTCACAAAATGACGTTCTGCAAAAGAGACAATAAATGACGTTAATCAATTGTTCGAGATGATCAATATCTGTATTCGAAATTTTAAAATATTGATAAAATAAATGTTCTATCTCCAACAAATGGCGAAAAAAAATGTGACGTACCGCATTATTTATCTGTGGAAATGATTTATTTATAATAAAATTTGATAACTTGCTCATTAAATTTAACTTAAAATTCGTCTGCGAAATACACGATAATTGCTTGAAATATCGTCTAAGAGCATTTTTTAATAACAAAAATTAAGTGCGACGTTATCGCCATAAAATATGGTTATCCCCCCTTGTTTTTTTGATAAAAGTCAGCCTTTGTGTTGATTTTATTTATATAACTCATTGATATTAAATGATTATATGTCTTTAGGGATATGCCTGGAAAACTATTGAAAGTTAATTTGTGAGTGGTCGCACATATCCTATTCATTGCATTTTGATACACTTCATACCGTCAATGAGGTAATTAACGCGGGTTGTTATGAGCACTATTCTTCTTCCTAAAACGCAACACCTGGTAGTCTTTCAGGAAGTCATCAGAAGTGGCTCTATTGGCTCGGCTGCAAAAGAATTAGGGTTAACTCAACCAGCGGTAAGTAAAATCATTAACGATATCGAAGATTATTTTGGCGTGGAATTAGTGGTGCGGAAAAATACCGGTGTAACGCTGACGCCAGCTGGTCAATTGTTGCTCTCACGCTCCGAATCCATTACCCGCGAAATGAAAAATATGGTTAATGAGATTAGCGGTATGTCCTCTGATGCAGTCGTGGAGGTCTCATTTGGTTTTCCATCGCTGATTGGCTTTACCTTTATGTCCGGGATGATCAACAAATTCAAAGAGGTGTTCCCGAAAGCGCAGGTTTCAATGTATGAAGCGCAATTGTCCTCGTTCTTACCGGCTATCCGCGACGGGCGTCTGGATTTTGCGATAGGTACGTTAAGTGCAGAAATGAAGCTTCAGGATTTGCATGTCGAGCCGCTGTTCGAGTCAGAGTTTGTGCTGGTTGCCAGTAAGTCCCGAACATCCACCGGCACCACCACGCTGGAGTCTTTGAAGAACGAACAGTGGGTGTTGCCGCAAACGAATATGGGATACTACAGCGAACTACTCACCACGTTACAAAGAAATGGCATCAGTATTGAAAACATCGTTAAAACCGACTCAGTCGTGACAATTTATAATCTTGTTCTCAATGCTGATTTCTTAACCGTGATTCCCTGCGATATGACTTCACCTTTTGGTTCTAATCAATTTATTACCATTCCGGTTGAGGAAACATTACCGGTAGCGCAATATGCCGCAGTATGGTCGAAAAATTATCGTATTAAAAAAGCAGCATCGGTTTTGGTGGAATTAGCCAAAGAATATTCATCTTATAATGGGTGTAGACGAAAGCAATTAATAGAAGCTTGTTAGTTATTTGTTTTTTATTTAAACATAAATAATCCACCTGCCTTTTTGCAGGTGCTGGTTACGGTTACCTACATATTTAATTCAGGCTAAGAGGTTTTATAATGCATATTACATACGATCTGCCGGTTGCTATTGATGACATTATTGAAGCAAAACAACGTCTGGCTGGGCGAATTTATAAAACAGGAATGCCTCGATCTAACTATTTTAGTGAACGTTGCAAAGGTGAAATATTCCTTAAGTTTGAAAACATGCAGCGTACCGGTTCATTTAAAATTCGTGGCGCATTTAATAAATTAAGCTCCTTAACTGATGCTGAGAAACGTAAAGGTGTAGTGGCCTGTTCAGCAGGGAACCACGCGCAAGGGGTTTCGCTTTCCTGTGCGATGTTGGGTATTGATGGTAAAGTTGTAATGCCGAAAGGCGCGCCAAAATCCAAAGTTGCAGCAACGTGTGACTACTCTGCTGAAGTGGTACTGCACGGCGACAACTTCAACGACACCATCGCCAAAGTGAGCGAAATTGTCGAAACGGAAGGTCGCATCTTTATTCCACCTTATGATGATCCGAAAGTGATTGCCGGTCAGGGAACCATTGGGCTGGAAATTATGGAAGATCTTTATGATGTCGATAACGTCATTGTGCCAATTGGCGGTGGCGGTTTAATTGCCGGTATTGCGGTGGCAATTAAATCTATTAACCCGACCATTCGTGTTATTGGTGTGCAGTCAGAAAACGTTCACGGCATGGCGGCTTCTTTCCACTCCGGAGAAATAACCACGCACCGAACTACCGGCACCCTGGCGGATGGTTGTGATGTCGCCCGCCCGGGTAATTTAACTTACGAAATCGTTCGTGAATTAGTCGATGACATCGTGCTGGTCAGCGAAGACGAAATCAGAAACAGTATGGTTGCCTTAATTCAGCGTAATAAAGTCATCACCGAAGGCGCTGGCGCTCTGGCATGTGCTGCATTATTAAGCGGTAAATTAGACCAATATATTCAAAACAGAAAAACCGTCAGTATTATTTCCGGCGGTAATATCGATCTTTCCCGCGTCTCTCAAATCACCGGTTTCGTTGACGCTTAATTAATTCGTTGAGGATAGGATATGAGTACTTCAGATAGCATTGTATCCAGCCAGACAAAACAATCGTCCTGGCGTAAATCAGATACCACATGGACGTTAGGCTTGTTTGGTACGGCAATCGGCGCCGGGGTGCTGTTCTTCCCTATCCGCGCAGGTTTTGGCGGACTGATCCCGATTCTTCTGATGTTGGTATTGGCATACCCGATTGCGTTTTATTGCCACCGGGCGCTGGCGCGTCTGTGTCTCTCTGGCTCTAACCCTTCCGGCAACATTACGGAAACGGTAGAAGAGCACTTTGGTAAAACCGGCGGTGTGGTCATCACTTTCCTGTATTTCTTCGCGATTTGCCCACTGTTGTGGATTTATGGCGTTACCATCACCAACACCTTTATGACCTTCTGGGAAAACCAGCTCGGCTTTGCGCCGCTGAACCGTGGCTTCGTGGCGCTGTTCCTGCTGCTGCTGATGGCGTTCGTCATCTGGTTTGGTAAGGATCTGATGGTTAAAGTGATGAGCTACCTGGTATGGCCTTTTATCGCCAGCCTGGTGCTGATTTCTCTGTCGCTGATCCCTTACTGGAACTCTGCGGTTATCGATCAAGTTGACCTTGGCGCGCTGTCGTTAACTGGTCATGACGGTATCCTGATCACCGTCTGGCTGGGGATTTCTATCATGGTCTTCTCCTTCAACTTCTCGCCAATCGTCTCTTCTTTCGTGGTTTCTAAGCGTGAAGAGTATGAGAAAGACTTTGGTCGTGACTTCACTGAGCAGAAATGTTCACAAATCATCTCTCGCGCCAGTATGCTGATGGTTGCAGTGGTCATGTTCTTTGCCTTCAGCTGCCTGTTTACGCTGTCTCCGGCGAACATGGCGGAAGCAAAAGCGCAGAACATTCCGGTGCTTTCTTACCTGGCTAACCACTTTGCATCCATGACCGGCACCAAAACGACGTTCGCTATTATTCTGGAATATGCGGCGTCCATCATCGCGCTGGTTGCTATCTTCAAATCTTTCTTCGGTCACTATCTGGGGACGCTGGAAGGTCTGAACGGCCTGGTTCTGAAGTTTGGTTATAAAGGCGACAAAACCAAAGTTTCTGCGGGCAAACTGAACACTATCAGCATGATCTTCATCATGGGTTCAACCTGGGTTGTTGCCTACGCCAACCCGAACATCCTGGATCTGATTGAAGCCATGGGCGCGCCGATTATCGCATCCCTGCTGTGCCTGTTGCCGATGTACGCCATCCGTAAAGCGCCGTCTCTGGCGAAATACCGTGGTCGTTTGGATAACGTGTTTGTTACCGTGATTGGTCTGCTGACCATCCTGAACATCGTATACAAACTGTTTTAATCCATAACTCAGGATGAGAAAAGAGATGAATGAATTTCCGGTTGTTTTGGTTATTAACTGTGGTTCGTCTTCGATTAAGTTTTCCGTGCTTGATGCCAGCGACTGTGAAGTATTAATGTCAGGTATTGCCGACGGTATTAACTCGGAAAATGCATTCTTATCCGTAAATGGGGGAGAGCCAGCACCGCTGGCTCACCACAGCTACGAAGGTGCATTGAAGGCAATCGCATTTGAACTGGAAAAACGGAATTTAAATGGCAGTGTGGCTTTAATTGGCCACCGCATCGCCCACGGCGGGAGTATTTTTACCGAGTCCGCCATTATTACCGATGAAGTCATTGATAATATCCGTCGCGTTTCTCCACTGGCTCCGCTGCATAATTACGCCAATTTAAGTGGCATTGAATCGGCGCAGCAATTATTTCCTGGCGTAACCCAGGTGGCGGTATTTGATACCAGTTTCCACCAGACGATGGCACCAGAGGCTTATTTATACGGCCTGCCGTGGAAATATTATGAAGAGTTAGGTGTGCGCCGTTATGGTTTCCACGGCACGTCACATCGCTATGTTTCCCAGCGAGCGCATTCTCTGCTGAACCTTGTGGAAGATGACTCCGGGCTGGTTGTGGCGCATCTTGGTAATGGCGCGTCAATCTGCGCGGTTCGTAACGGTCAGAGCGTAGATACCTCAATGGGAATGACGCCGCTGGAAGGCTTGATGATGGGGACGCGCAGTGGTGATGTCGACTTCGGCGCGATGTCCTGGGTTGCCAGCCAAACCAATCAGAGCCTGGGCGATCTGGAACGCGTAGTGAATAAAGAGTCGGGATTATTAGGTATTTCCGGTCTGTCTTCAGATTTACGCGTTCTGGAAAAAGCCTGGCATGAAGGTCACGAACGCGCACAACTGGCAATTAAAACTTTTGTTCATCGAATTGCCCGTCATATTGCCGGACATGCCGCCTCATTACATCGTCTGGATGGCATTATATTTACCGGTGGAATAGGAGAGAACTCAAGTTTAATTCGTCGTCTGGTCATGGAGCATTTAGCCGTATTAGGCGTTGAGATTGATGTGGAAATGAATAATCAATCTAATTCCTACGGTGAACGAATTATTTCCAGTGAAAATGCGCGCGTAATTTGCGCCGTTATTCCGACTAATGAAGAAAAAATGATTGCCTTAGATGCAATTCATTTAGGCAAAGTTAACGCCTCCGCAGAGTTTGCATAATTTAGTTGAAGTATTGTAGAGAGATTATTTTTCATGAAGGTAGATATTGATACCGGCGATAAGCTGTACGCCGACGCATGGCTTGGCTTTAAAGGTACGGACTGGAAAAACGAAATTAATGTCCGCGATTTTATTCAACAAAACTATACACCGTATGAAGGTGATGAATCTTTCCTTGCTGAAGCAACGCCAGCGACCACGGCATTGTGGGAAAAAGTAATGGAAGGCATTCGTATCGAAAATGCGACCCACGCGCCGGTTGATTTCGATACTAATATTGCCACTACCATTACCGCCCATGATGCTGGTTATATTAATCAGCCGCTGGAAAAAATTGTTGGTCTGCAAACCGATGCGCCGTTAAAGCGCGCGCTGCATCCGTTCGGTGGCATTAATATGATTAAAAGTTCATTCCACGCCTATGGCCGTGAAATGGACAGCGAATTTGAGTACATCTTTACCGATCTGCGTAAAACCCATAATCAGGGCGTATTTGATGTTTACTCACCGGATATGCTGCGCTGCCGTAAATCTGGTGTCCTGACCGGTTTACCAGACGGTTATGGTCGTGGGCGTATCATCGGTGACTATCGCCGCGTGGCGCTGTACGGCATCAGTTATCTGGTACGTGAACGCGAACTGCAATTTGCCGATCTCCAGTCTCGTCTGGAAAAAGGTGAAGATCTGGAAGCCACCATCCGTCTGCGTGAAGAGCTGGCTGAACATCGTCATGCGCTGTTGCAGATTCAGGAAATGGCGGCGAAATACGGCTTCGACATCTCCCGTCCGGCGCAGAATGCGCAGGAAGCGGTGCAGTGGCTCTACTTCGCTTACCTGGCGGCGGTGAAATCGCAGAACGGCGGCGCAATGTCTCTTGGTCGTACCGCATCGTTCCTCGATATCTACATTGAGCGCGACTTTAAAGCCGGCGTGCTTAATGAGCAGCAGGCGCAGGAACTGATCGACCACTTCATCATGAAGATCCGCATGGTGCGCTTCCTGCGTACACCGGAATTTGATTCGCTGTTCTCCGGCGACCCTATCTGGGCGACGGAAGTGATCGGCGGGATGGGGCTGGATGGTCGCTCTCTGGTGACTAAAAACTCCTTCCGTTATCTGCACACCCTGCACACCATGGGGCCAGCGCCGGAACCGAACCTGACCATTCTGTGGTCAGAAGCATTGCCGATTGCCTTCAAAAAATATGCGGCGCAAGTGTCTATCGTCACCTCTTCCTTGCAGTATGAAAACGACGATCTGATGCGTACTGACTTCAATAGCGACGATTACGCAATTGCCTGCTGTGTCAGCCCAATGGTGATTGGTAAGCAGATGCAGTTCTTCGGCGCACGCGCTAACCTGGCGAAAACGCTGCTGTACGCAATCAACGGCGGGGTGGACGAGAAGCTGAAGATTCAGGTCGGCCCGAAAACGGCACCATTGATGGACGACGTGCTGGATTACAACAAAGTAATGGACAGCCTCGACCATTTCATGGACTGGCTGGCGGTGCAGTACATCAGCGCGCTGAACATCATCCACTACATGCACGACAAGTACAGCTACGAAGCCTCGCTGATGGCGCTGCACGATCGTGATGTTTATCGCACCATGGCTTGCGGCATCGCGGGTCTGTCGGTGGCGACGGATTCACTTTCCGCCATTAAATATGCCCGTGTGAAACCCATCCGTGACGAAAACGGTCTGGCAGTGGACTTTGAAATCGATGGCGAATATCCACAGTACGGCAACAACGACGAGCGCGTAGACAGCATTGCCTGCGATCTGGTTGAACGCTTTATGAAGAAAATTAAAGCCCTGCCAACCTATCGTAACGCGGTGCCGACTCAGTCGATTTTGACTATCACTTCTAACGTGGTGTACGGACAGAAAACCGGTAATACGCCGGACGGTCGCCGCGCGGGTACGCCGTTCGCGCCGGGCGCTAACCCGATGCACGGTCGTGACCGCAAAGGTGCGGTAGCCTCGCTGACTTCCGTGGCAAAACTGCCGTTCACTTACGCCAAAGACGGTATTTCGTACACTTTCTCGATCGTCCCTGCGGCGCTGGGTAAAGAAGATCCGGTACGCAAAACCAACCTTGTTGGCCTGCTGGATGGTTACTTCCACCACGAAGCGGACATCGAAGGCGGTCAACATCTCAACGTTAACGTTATGAATCGGGAAATGTTGTTGGATGCCATTGAGCACCCGGAAAAATACCCGAACCTGACAATCCGTGTCTCTGGCTACGCTGTGCGCTTTAATGCGCTGACTCGCGAACAGCAACAGGATGTGATTTCACGTACCTTTACCCAGGCGCTCTGACGCCGGAGGATGTATGAAAAAGATTATCGAAACGCAACGTGCCCCAGGCGCAATCGGCCCTTATGTTCAGGGCGTTGATTTAGGCAGCATGGTCTTCACCTCCGGGCAAATTCCGGTTTGCCCGCAGACCGGCGAGATCCCGGCTGATGTGAAAGATCAGGCGCGTTTAAGCCTTGAAAACGTCAAAGCGATCGTGGTTGCTGCTGGCCTCACCGTGGGCGATATCATCAAGATGACGGTATTCATCACCGATCTGAATGACTTTGCCACCATCAATGAAGTCTATAAGCAATTCTTCGATGAGCATCAGGCGACCTACCCGACCCGTAGCTGCGTGCAGGTCGCGCGTTTGCCGAAAGATGTGAAGCTGGAAATTGAAGCTATCGCAGTACGTAGCGTGTAAAGCCCGGAGCGGGGCGACCGTAGAGTCGTTCCGCTCCTCTTCACAGAACGGCAATCCGAGAGTGTGGTTATGATTAGTGCATTCGATATTTTCAAAATTGGTATTGGTCCCTCCAGTTCGCATACCGTGGGGCCAATGAATGCTGGAAAAAGTTTTATCGACCGACTGGTGAGTAGTGGCTTATTAACTGCAACAAGTCATATTGTGGTCGATCTTTACGGGTCGTTGTCACTGACGGGCAAAGGCCATGCCACGGATATCGCCATCATTATGGGACTGGCAGGAAACAGCCCGCAGGATGTTGTTATTGATGAGATCCCTGCATTTATTGAACTTGTGACGCGCAGTGGGCGACTGCCGGTGGCTTCTGGTGCGCATATTGTTGATTTTCCTGTAGCAAAGAACATTATCTTCCATCCCGAAATGTTGCCTCGTCATGAGAACGGGATGCGGATTACTGCCTGGAACGGGCAGGAAGAGCTATTAAGCAAAACCTATTACTCTGTCGGCGGCGGGTTTATCGTTGAAGAAGAACACTTCGGCCTGTCGCACGATGTCGAAACACCCGTACCTTATGACTTCCACTCGGCAGGCGAACTGCTGAAAATGTGTGATTACAACGGCCTGTCTATTTCTGGCCTGATGATGCATAACGAGCTGGCGCTGCGCAGCAAAGCGGAAATTGATGCAGGGTTTGCTCGTATCTGGCAGGTGATGCACGACGGTATTGAACGCGGCATGAATACCGAAGGCGTATTGCCAGGTCCACTCAATGTCCCACGCCGGGCGGTGGCGTTGCGCCGTTTGCTGGTCTCTAGTGATAATATCTCTAACGATCCAATGAACGTCATCGACTGGATCAATATGTTTGCTCTGGCGGTCAGCGAAGAAAACGCCGCTGGCGGACGTGTAGTGACAGCACCAACTAATGGCGCTTGCGGTATTATTCCGGCAGTGCTGGCCTATTACGATAAATTCCGCCGTCCGCTCAATGAGCGATCCATCGCCCGTTTTCTGCTGGCGGCTGGCGCTATCGGCGCGCTGTATAAAATGAATGCCTCCATCTCTGGTGCGGAAGTGGGGTGTCAGGGCGAAATTGGCGTGGCCTGTTCGATGGCTGCGGCAGGGTTAACCGAACTGCTGGGCGGCAGCCCGGCGCAGGTATGCAATGCGGCGGAAATCGCTATGGAGCATAACCTTGGGCTGACCTGCGATCCGGTTGCCGGACAAGTGCAAATTCCGTGTATTGAACGTAACGCTATCAACGCTGTGAAAGCGGTAAACGCCGCGCGAATGGCGATGCGGCGCACTTCTGCACCGCGTGTTTCACTCGATAAAGTGATCGAGACGATGTATGAAACCGGCAAAGATATGAACGATAAATACCGCGAAACTTCACGCGGAGGACTGGCCATAAAAGTAGTCTGCGGCTGATATTTCATCCGCATTTATCTTTGGGTGCACAAAATGTGCACCCTTTTTTATTGTGATCTGCCGCAAATAGAGAATAACTGTTTCTTTTTTGTTGATTTGATAGAAAATTATTATCCATAACTGCTATTTCAAAGTCTTGATTGTGAAGATTTTCTCTAACCTCACGCGTATCATTTCTTCATTCTAATAACTCGCCTGCAAAAAAACGTAGACCGCGTATCGCCTTGATGCGGCTAGAAAAAAATAAAAAGCCCTACAAAATATTGAGCGAGAAATTATGGAAATTGCAACGAATAAAGGCGTCATTGCAGACGCTTCGACCCCGGCGGGTCGTGCTGGAATGAGTGAAAGTGAATGGCGTGAAGCAATCAAATTCGACAGTACCGACACCGGCTGGGTAATTATGAGTATCGGGATGGCGATTGGCGCGGGGATTGTTTTTCTCCCGGTGCAGGTCGGTTTGATGGGATTATGGGTATTTTTGCTCTCATCGGTGATTGGTTACCCGGCAATGTATCTGTTTCAGCGATTGTTTATTAATACGCTGGCAGAATCACCAGAATGTAAAGATTACCCGAGCGTCATCAGCGGTTATTTAGGTAAAAACTGGGGCATCCTGTTAGGTGCACTCTATTTCGTAATGCTGGTGATTTGGATGTTCGTGTATTCCACCGCCATCACCAACGATAGCGCCTCCTATTTACATACTTTTGGCGTGACGGAAAGCGTGCTATCAGACAATCCGTTTTATGGACTGGTACTGATTTGCATTCTGGTCGCCATCTCCTCACGCGGCGAGAAACTGTTATTCAAGATTTCGACTGGCATGGTACTGACCAAACTGCTGGTAGTCGCTGCGCTGGGCGTGTCGATGGTGGGAATGTGGCATCTGTATAACGTGGGTTCGCTGCCGCCGCTGGGGCTGCTGGTGAAAAACGCCATTATTACGCTGCCGTTTACCCTGACGTCGATTCTGTTTATCCAGACATTAAGCCCGATGGTGATTTCCTATCGCTCGCGGGAAAAATCGATTGAAGTAGCGCGGCATAAAGCGTTGCGGGCAATGAACATCGCGTTCGGCATTCTGTTTGTCACTGTCTTTTTCTACGCCGTGTCGTTCACGCTGGCGATGGGACATGACGAAGCGGTAAAAGCCTACGAGCAGAATATTTCCGCGCTGGCGATTGCCGCACAGTTTATTAGTGGTGACGGTGCTGCGTGGGTAAAAGTGGTTAGTGTCATTCTCAATATCTTTGCCGTAATGACCGCGTTTTTTGGCGTCTATTTAGGCTTCCGTGAAGCAACGCAAGGGATTGTAATGAACATCCTGCGCCGCAAGATACCTGCTGAGAAGATTAACGAAAATCTCGTCCAGCGCGGCATCATGATTTTCGCCATTTTACTGGCCTGGAGCGCCATCGTACTGAACGCGCCGGTGTTGAGCTTCACCTCTATCTGTAGCCCGATTTTCGGCATGGTAGGGTGCCTGATCCCGGCGTGGCTGGTTTACAAAGTACCGGCATTGCACAAATACAAAGGGATGTCTCTGTACCTGATTATCGTCACCGGTTTGTTGCTTTGCGTTTCTCCGTTCCTGGCATTTTCTTGATTTACCTGAAATTTTAAGGTTTTTATTATGTTTGATTCGACTTTAAATCCGTTATGGCAGCGTTACATCCTCGCCGTTCAGGAGGAAGTAAAACCGGCGCTGGGATGTACTGAACCTATTTCACTGGCGCTGGCAGCGGCGGTTGCTGCGGCAGAACTGGAAGGTCCGGTTGAACGTGTAGAAGCCTGGGTTTCGCCAAATCTGATGAAGAACGGTCTGGGCGTCACCGTTCCCGGCACGGGAATGGTGGGGCTGCCGATTGCGGCGGCGCTGGGAGCGTTAGGCGGAAATGCCAAAGCCGGGCTGGAAGTGCTGAAAGACGCAACTGCGCAGGCGATTGCTGATGCCAAAGCATTGCTGGCGGCGGGGAAAGTCTCGGTTAAGATCCAGGAACCTTGCGACGAGATCCTCTTCTCACGCGCCAAAGTCTGGAACGGCGAGAAGTGGGCGTGTGTCACCATTGTCGGTGGACATACCAACATTGTGCATATTGAGACGCACAATGGCGTGGTATTTGCCCAGCAGGCATGTGTGACAGAGGGCGAGCAAGAGTCGCCGCTGGCGGTGCTCTCCAGAACGACGCTGGCCGAGATCCTGAAGTTCGTCAATGAAGTCCCGTTTGAGGCGATCCGCTTTATTCTCGATTCTGCGAAGCTAAACTGCGCATTATCGCAGGAAGGCTTGAGTGGCAACTGGGGACTGCATATTGGCGCAACGCTGGAAAAACAGTGTGCACGCGGTTTGTTGGCGAAAGATCTCTCTTCGTCGATTGTGATTCGTACCAGCGCGGCATCCGATGCGCGTATGGGCGGCGCAACGCTTCCGGCGATGAGTAACTCCGGTTCTGGCAACCAGGGGATCACCGCGACAATGCCCGTGGTGGTGGTCGCGGAACACTTCGGGGCGGATGATGAACGGCTGGCGCGTGCGCTGATGCTTTCGCATTTGAGCGCGATCTACATCCATAACCAGTTGCCGCGTTTATCCGCGCTGTGTGCTGCAACGACGGCAGCAATGGGGGCTGCTGCCGGGATGGCGTGGCTGGTGGATGGGCGTTATGAAACGATCTCTATGGCTATCAGCAGTATGATCGGCGATGTCAGCGGCATGATTTGCGATGGTGCGTCGAACAGTTGCGCGATGAAGGTTTCGACCAGTGCTTCGGCTGCGTGGAAAGCGGTGTTAATGGCGCTGGATGATACCGCTGTGACCGGCAATGAAGGCATTGTGGCGCATGATGTTGAGCAGTCGATTGCCAACCTGTGTGCGCTGGCAAGCCATTCGATGCAGCAAACGGATCGGCAGATTATCGAGATTATGGCGAGCAAGGCCAGATAAGCGGCGGGTCTTGGGTATCGTGCCGGATGCCTGAAGCCGGATGCGATGCTGGCGCATCTTATCCGGCCTACTGGGTGCGCAATTTATTGATGTTGTTGGGTTTTTTAGGCCGGATAAGGCGTTTACGCCGCATCCGGCAACCTGTCTTTATGCGGCGGCTTCATCCTCGGCTAGCCGCGTTTCGGCGTCGGCGACTATCGCTTCCAGCTCGCTCAACATCTCTTCATAGCCAAAGTTTTTAGTTGCGCGAGTAGTTTCTTTCGCCACAACGGGCTTCACTGACTGGCGTTTCTTCGCCGATTTTTTACTCATCATCTTCTCCCTGTAAAAACAACTAGACAGGTAAATCTATCAGTAAAGCGCGCAGCGGGGAATCAGCAACCAGCGTAATGTTAGCCTCGTCACGAATAAATGCCCCGTCACCGCAGGTCAGTGCTGCTTTCTCTTCATGATGCGTAATCGCATGAAATTGGCCGTGAATCGATTGTAAATAGGCGCGCGGGCCGTGCAGTTGAAAGTTCGCACTTTCGCCCTTGGCGAGCACAATATGATGCAACCACACTTGCTGGCGCAGTTGCAGACTACCCTCTGTGCCATCGGGCGAGGCGATTAATTGCTGCTTGCCCATATTAAGCGCCAGTTTTTGAATCAGCGGATTCTCTCGCTGCGGGCAGGCATCCAGCCAAAGCTGCATCCGCGTTAACGGTTTGTCTTTGCTGATGTTATGTTCGCTATAACTCACGCCCGGCTGAGTAGAAAGCAATAAGGCTTCACCGGCGCTGGCCTGAACATGATTGCCTTCACTGTCGCGGTATTCTGCTTCTCCATCCAGAATCACATTCAAAATATCGACTTTTGGGTAGGTTCGCGGCTGAAAGGCGGCACCTGGAGCCAGCACTTCCTGGTTGAGCACGCGCAGGGAGGCGTAGCCTAACAATTTCGGGTCGAAGTAGTGTCCAAAGGAAAAAGTATACCGGGCCTGTAACCATCCGTAGTCTGCTTGTCCACACTGCCTGGCAGTTCGGGTAGTAATCATAATTATTGACCTCTCTTTACTTCCTTTTATGGTAAGGGGCTGGACGCTACATTGTTAGCCAGATATTCTGCCCGGTATGTTCAAATTTCCTGAATGAGAACGACATGGCCAAAGAAAGGGCATTAACGCTGGAAGCACTGCGTGTTATGGACGCGATCGATCGCCGTGGCAGTTTTGCGGCGGCAGCAGATGAGCTGGGACGCGTGCCTTCTGCGCTTAGCTACACCATGCAAAAACTGGAAGAAGAGCTGGATGTGGTGCTGTTTGACCGTTCGGGTCATCGTACAAAATTCACCAATGTCGGGCGTATGTTGCTGGAGCGAGGACGCGTTCTGCTGGAGGCAGCAGATAAGCTGACTACCGATGCCGAAGCCCTCGCGCGCGGCTGGGAGACGCATCTCACCATTGTGACCGAGGCACTGGTGCCGACGGCTGCCTTTTTTCCGTTGATCGACAAACTGGCGGTGAAGGCTAACACCCAACTGGCAATCATCACCGAAGTGCTGGCGGG